>JANMVC010000096.1:0-1524 GCA_031392315.1 Pyrinomonadaceae bacterium
ATCGAGTATTCCCTCGACTGCCGACATTGAAACTTTTTTGCAGAATGCACCCGCAACCACGGCGGCCCAGGAGTTGGGCCTGAAGAAATTCTGTGGTTTTTCCCACTGAACGTAGTCCCCAAATGAAAAAGACACGAGAGCAACCAGCCGCAAAACTATCGAAACCGCAACGCGCACCGGTGGCGCAAATTGCGGAGTACCAGTTGCCGCACACCATCGGCGCGCACCTGCCCACGCCGGGTAAAACGCCGGGCTGGCCGATGGCCAACATCGGCCAATGGCGCATCGACGTCAACGACAGTGTTTTCGCGTGGCTGCGCGATTTGCGCGAGTGGCGGCACGAACACCGAATCCGCATGGGTTATAGCGATGCCCAGTACCGGCGCCCCGAACTGCAGTGGTCGCAAAGCAACTTCGTGCACACGCAGATGATGGTCGAGGATCGTTATTTCTACGATCCCGTGGCAGGCAAATACACCATTGATAAATACCTGGACGATCTTGAAAGCCGTTACGGCGGTATCGACAGCGTGTTGATATGGTACGTCTATACCAACATCGGCATCGATGATCGTAACCAGACCGCGCTTGCCTACGATTTGCCGGGCGGCATCGACGGATTGAAACAGGTCGTCGGTGATTTTCACCGGCGCGGTGTGAAAGTTTTTTTGCCGACCATGGCGTGGGACAACGGCACACGATCCACCGGCATGTCCGATTGGGAGGCGGTTGTTCGCCTGGCGGCGTCAGTCGGTGCCGACGGCGTCAATGGCGACACCTACAACGGCGTCCCGCGCTCCTTCCTCGAAGCGTCTGAGGCGATCGATCATCCGCTGATTTTCCAGCCGGAATCGGTTCCGTACGCCGATGAGGCGCTGATGTGGAACCTTCAGAGCTGGGGAAAGGCCTCTACCGAAATCATCCCGGCGGTCAGCAAACTGAAATGGCTCGAACCGCGCCACTTGATCAACATCGAAAATCGCTGGGCGCGCGACCGGACGGACGATTTTCACTACATGTTTTTCAATGGAATCGGCTATGTGAGCTGGGAAAACGTGTGGGGAGTCTGGAACCAGTTCACCGCACGCGACGCGGAAGCGTTGCGGCGGCTGGCAACGCTCTCGCGCAAATTTGGATCATTGCTCATGAGCAACGATTGGGAGCCATATGCGACCACGCTGCAGCAAGGTGTGTTTGCCAGCAAATTTCCCGGCGCGGAATCGACGTTGTGGACCATCGTCAATCGCAACGAATACGACATGAGTGGCGATCAGCTCACGGTTCCGTATCGCGAAGGACGCCGTTTTGTCGATGTATGGAACGGCGTTGATTTGCAACCGCGAATCCAGGACGGCCAAGCTATTATCTCGATGGATTTGGAAACGCGTGGTTATGGCGCGGTGTTGGCCTTGGACAACGACTCAAGCGTGCAGGGGCTCGGCGAATTCCTGCAGAAGATGAAGCACTATGCGAAAGTGCCGCTGCAAACGCTGTCAAATGCTTGGCAAGCCATTCCGCAACAAA
>JANMVC010000125.1:0-3357 GCA_031392315.1 Pyrinomonadaceae bacterium
GTGACGCCGGGACGGACCATCTCGACGCAGGACATCTGCGCCTCCAACACCAGGTCGTAAATCTCGCGCTGCGCTTTCGTGTAACGGCCGTTGATCGGAAACGTGCGCGTGATGTCTGATGCGTAACCTTTGTATTCGGCGCCGGCATCGACCAGCAGCAGTTCACCATCGCGCAGGTCGCCGTCGTTGTTGATGTAATGAAGCACAGTGGCGTTTGCACCCGCGCCGACGATCGAAGTGTAGGCGGGTCCGGCAGCGCCGTGACGGCGAAACACTTGTTCGATCATCGCTTCCACTTCGTATTCCTTCATTCCGGGTCTGACCGCCTTCATCGCTACCACATGCGCTTCGGCGGCAATGTCTGCAGCCTTTTGCATCAACTCGATCTCCGCCGGACTCTTTAAGACGCGCATCTCATGCACGATGGTCGCCGGATCGATGATGGTTCGCGGCGGGTGAATCGGCTTGCGGTTGATGGCCCGCATCTCGCTGATCTGGCGAATGATTTTGTTGTCGAGATCGGAATGGACGCCCAGGCGGTAATAAAGTGTCTCCGCGCCATCGAGCAAGTCCTGAAGCTTGGCGTCAAACTCTTCGATTGCGTACGACTGGTCGGCCCCGAACTCGCTCTTCGCACCCTCGACTCCGGCGCGCCGTCCCACCCAAATCTCCTGCTCCAGATCGCGCGGACGCACAAACAGCGTGTACTTCTCTGGACGTCCGGGTGCGATGACAGCGATTGCCTCGGGCTCTTCGAATCCGGTCAGGTAGTAGAAATCCGAATCCTGGCGGAAGCGATACTGAGTGTCGTTTGAACGCGTGGCTTCGCGCGCGCCGGGAATGATGGCGACGGATTTCTGGTCCATCTGGCGCATGAATTCCGCGAGTTGGGGTGTGATCATCGAAGTTGCTCCTGAAGAAAATGAAGGATTGGCGGAGGCATTGTAACCGAGCCTTCGGGAGGTAGCGAAATAGCCTTCGCCCGATTTCGAACTCGACAGGATTTACAAGATTTACCAGATAGGGCCAAAGACAGACAAATCTTGTGAATCCTGCAAATCCTGTCCACTTGTGCCAGAACCGAATGGAGGCCCAGTGTTTACTAGCAGCAACCCGGCGCTTTGATGGATAATCAACGCCTGATGAGCGTACAGACCTTGCCAATTCAAACATCGCAACCCAGCGACATCGTCTCTCGCGATCCGGCGACGGGCCAGGAGATTGGCCGCGCGCCGCTATCTTCAGCCGCAGAAGTGAAACAAGCCGTCGCCCGCGCGCGTGCGGCGCAGCCCTCCTGGGCCAGCCTCTCCTTTCGCGACCGCGGTCGCGTAATTCTCAAGGCACGCGAACTGATGCTTGACGAGCGTGACGAAGTCTCCCTGTTAGTCTCAAGGGAAACCGGGAAGCCGATCGCGGAAGCGCTCTCGATGGAAATCGTCCCCACGCTCGACACCATGCACTACTTCGCCCACGCTGCCGAAGATTTGCTGCGCCCGCAGAAGATCGACATTGGACAGTATGGCCTGATGGGCCGTTCGTCCCGGCTGGTGTTTAAGCCGCTGGGCGTAGTCGGAATAATCTCGCCGTGGAACTTTCCTCTGGCTACGCCTGCAGATGAAATTGTCATGGCTCTGATGGCTGGAAACGCGGTGGTGCTCAAGCCCAGCGAATTGACGCCCTTAATCGCACTGAAGGTCGGCGAACTTTTCCAGCGTGCTGGTCTCCCCAAAGGATTATTGGAAATCGTGACGGGTGATGGCTCAACTGGCGCGGCGCTCATCGATGCGCGCGTCGACAAGATCATGTTCACCGGCAGCGTGGCCACTGGAAAGCGCGTGGCTGAAGCTGCGGCGAAATATCTCACACCCGTCGTCCTCGAACTCGGCGGGAAAGATCCAATGATCGTTCTCGAAGATGCGGATATTGAAAATGCCGCGCGGGGCGCTGTTTGGGGCGCGTTTGCTAACTCCGGTCAGGCTTGCGCTTCAGTGGAACGTTGCTACGTGCAGGAATCCATCGCGGAAAAGTTTATCGAGATTGTGGTGCGCGAGACTCGCGCGCTGAAGCAGGGACTCGGAACAGATGAAGATACCGATGTCGGCGCGATGACAAATGAAAGACAGCGATCGATTGTCGAGGAGCATGTCAGCGACGCAGTGCAACGCGGCGCCACTGTTCTTACGGGCGGTCGACGCGGCGCGAAGGCGGAAGGCTACTTTTATGAACCAACCGTGCTCACTGGGGTGGATCACAGCATGACGATCATGCGCGATGAAACGTTTGGACCCGTTTTGCCGGTGATGACTTTCCAGACTGACGACGAGGCAATCAAGCTGGCTAACGACAGCGTGTTTGGCCTAACTGCGAGCGTCTGGACAACAAATATCGCGCGCGGACGACGGCTGGCCGAACGCATCGAGGCCGGCACTGTTATGGTCAACGAAGTGGTCTACACCCACGGCATCGCGCAAACTCCGTGGGGCGGCGTTAAAGACAGCGGCTACGGTAGAACTCACGGACGCATGGGTCTGCTCGAACTGGTCACGCCTACTCACATTCACGTGAATCGGATTTCTTTCCTGCCTGATCTCTGGTGGTTTCGTTACGATCCGAGCGCCACGAAGCTTTTTGGCGGTCTCGCCAAGAACTTCACCACCGGCTCCATCGTGAAAACAACGCGCCTTTTGCCTCAGATGTTGCGGCGGCTTTTTCGGCGCTGACCTCAGGAAATAAGAACATCCGCATTACGCTGCGTTTGGTGGGCGTCAACCGCGTTGGAAAAATGTTGACACTTTACTTGCACAGGCTTATCCTCAGCCCGCTAGTTAACGTCCGATCCTCGGTCTCACCGGAGACACAGAGCCCCCTGATGGTCGAGCATTCGAAATTCACAACACCCTTACAAACTGAAAGGACAAAGTAAATGTTCAAATCTTCGCGTCGAATTACTTTGCTTACCACGATGATCTTGTCGGTGGTAGTCATGTTCGCTGCGGTCTCGCATGCGAGCCATTCATGGGGCGGGTATCATTGGGCCCGCACCGCTAACCCTTTTACGCTGAAGGTCGGCAACAACGTAACCTCCGGCTGGACCACACACTTCAACACGGCCCTGTCGGATTGGAGCAACTCCTCCGTCATGAATCTCACTTCGATAGCCGGCACCGCCGGTAGAAATTGCAAGATGGTTGCTGGGACCGTGCAAGTATGCAATCGCACGTATGGCAACAATGGCTGGCTCGGACTGGCGTCCATCAATATTACGGGCGGCACGCACATTACCCAGGGCTCGGCCAAGATGAACGACACTTACTTCAACACCGCCACTTACAACAATCCAAACGAGAAACTCCATGT
>JANMVC010000208.1:0-4299 GCA_031392315.1 Pyrinomonadaceae bacterium
TCGGATTTCTTCCTGGCGCGCGCGCTCCAGTATTTGCTCGGAATGCCGACGAATTAGAAACAGTTAACTCGCTATGGCTTTGTCCACAACAGAATCCGCTCAACACGACTTCTCCGAGTCGGTTAGTCAACACGCCGCCGGCTCGACGTTCGCCGAGGTGGACGATCGAGAGCGCGAGATTCCAGCGATCGAGTTTCGCGATGTCGTACTCGCCTTCGACGAGCGCATTATTCTTAACAAGCTAAGCTTCAGCGTCAGAAAGGGTGAGACAAAAATCATCCTGGGCGGCTCCGGCGGCGGCAAATCAACGATCATCAAACTCGTGTTGGGCCTGCTCAAGCCAGACGCGGGACGGGTGCTGGTAGATGGCGAGGACATTACCGATTACAACGAAGCGCAAATGATTTCGGTGCGCAAGAAGATTGGCATGGTTTTTCAGGAGGGCGCCCTCTTCGATTCGCTTTCGGTCTACGACAACGTCGCCTACCGACTGCATGAGCAGGGCCGGTCGGAAGATGAGGTGGAACAAGAAGTCAGGCGCATGTTGCGGTTTGTGAATCTTGAAGACGCCATCGACAAGATGCCTTCCGAACTCTCTGGCGGCATGCGGCGAAGGGTTGGCATCGCGCGAGCTTTGATTGGCGATCCAAAAATTGTGCTGTTCGATGAACCCACGGCTGGTCTCGATCCGCCCACTGCTCGCACAATTTGCGAACTGGCGATGAAGCTTCGTGATCTGGAGGATGTCTCTTCCATCTTCGTTACTCACGAAATGAACAATTTGGACTATCTCTCTTCGGAGTATGCGGTAGTTGGTGAATCCGGTGAAGTGGTGTTTGAACGCGAAGGCGAACGACTTTGCCTGATCAACACAAAAGTGATGATGATGAAGGAAGGCAACATCATTTTTAGCGGTACGGATGAACGAATACGGCGCTCCGAGGATGCGTATATACAGAGATTCTTGCGCGGCAGGTAAGCAGAACTGAAGAAAGGACTCACAATGACGGCTCGAAGATAGCCTGATGGACAGCCAGGTCGCTTCGCCTTCATTTACGATTAAGTCATGCCCAGATCAACCAAGAGCGTAAGCATGAACCAACTGCGGGTCGGCATTTTTGTGCTGATCTCAATCGTCATCTTGATTTTTCTTATTCTTAATTCCTCCGGCGACCTCAATCCTTTCGCAAAGAAACTTCATTTGAAAGCCCGTTTTGCCGACGCCAACGGTTTGCGTGAGGGTTCAGAAGTTAGGCTGGCCGGCGTGCGTGTAGGAAAGGTGGACAAGCTAACCCTGTTGCCGCCAGACACCGCTCCCGGCGCGCCGCGTGTGGAAGCCGAGATGATTATCGACTCCGTGATCGACGGCCGGCCGGCAACAGAGCGAATCCGCAAAGATTCAACCGCGCAGCAAGGTTCGCCCAGCCTGCTCGGCAACGAGATGTTAATTAACATCGGACCCGGCACCGCACTCGGCCCACCAGTGAAAGACTACGACACGCTGCAATCGTCCAGCGCGAATACGGTAAACGATTTCGCTACTTCAGGAACCGATCTGGCCCAGCGCCTTAGTAAACTTTCTGACCAGATTAGTCTAATTGTGAAGGACGTCGAGGAAGGCAAAGGCACAGTCGGGCGTCTGTTTAGCGACGAAGCTTTGTACAACAACCTCAACGCCACCGTTCGCGAGACGGAAGACATCATGCGCCAGATCAAGTCCGGCCAGGGCTCGGCGGGCAAGTTTGTGAACGATCCAGCGCTTTACAACAACGCCAACGAGATCGCATTGCAGTTGAGGAAAATTTCCGAGGATCTACGTGCTGGCCGCGGCACCGCGGGCAAACTGCTGACCAACGACGAGCTTTACAATCGCATCAACCGCACCGCGGATAAGCTGGACCGCTCGGTGGAACAGATCAATTCAATGATCGCCGACATCAACGCCGGCCACGGAACCCTCGGCAAACTGATCAAAGACGATCAGATTTATAACGACGCTCGAGCCGCTATCGCTCGCTTTAATACGACTGCCGAGCGAGTGGACAACATGGTGGCCGCAGCTCAACGCGGTGAAGGAACCGTCGGCAAGCTGCTCACGGATGAGGCGCTTTATTCCAACGTCAACCAGCTCTCATCCGAAGGCGTGAAGTTGATCTACGACTTCCGTCAGAATCCTAAGAAGTATCTGACAATCAAGTTTGAGCTGTTCTAGTAGCGGTAGATTGCTCTGCTGGAACGAAGCGACGCGCTCCACTCAACGCCACGAACTAACACGAAGGGCATTTCGTGTAGTTTCGTGGATCGCGCTTTGGTTTAGTCCTTCGGCAGCCCGCCAAAACAAAGATTGCCATCCGAGTAAACTCAAGCAAACGGATTCTCGTCTGCCGATGGACCGTAGATTGACGGCACGGGAATGTCGTTGAGCCGAAGGTACACGCCTAGTTGCGCGCGATGATGAATCAGATGGTTCATCACAAAGCTGCGGAGGACGGCAATCTTTGGCATCGTCAGAATCGCGTTGCCATTGGACATCAGCGTCCATGGCTTGAACAGTTCCGCGTCCGCGGCGCCAGCGATGGCGGCTCGGGCCTTGGCGATATTGGCGTCGAAGCTGGCCAACAATTCCTCGTTCGAGTTTGCCACCGGCGTGGTCGGCAGCGGTTCACCGCCGGGCGCCAGGTCGAGCGAATCCTGATCGATGGTGTAGTTGACCCAGGTGGGGATGTTGCCGAGGTGCGTAGCCAAAGCGCCCATCGCCATCGACTTCGGATGCGGCTTCCAGTCAGCCTTATCAAGCGGCACGCGCTCAAGCGTCTTGCGAGTGTTCGCCATTTCGTTATCAAACTCAGGCAGCAGCGATTCGTTTAGTCCCATATTCTCCTCCATCTAATATCGTAATAAGTCCTTACGCTTTCGGCACGATGCCAAAGGCGCGCACAGGAAATGTTCCAAAGCTTTTCACCTTCACCGGTACCGCGAAAAATCTAAAGTTGCTGTCTGGAAGATTACCCAGGCCGCAAAGGTGCTCGACTATCGGGATGCCCAGCCGCAGCAGAATTGAATGCGCTGGACGGCTTCCGCCGCAGGTATCGTCGATATTGAAGGAGTCGATGCCCACCAGTGCAGCGCCAGATTCGCCCAAATATTCCGCCGCCTCCTCACTGACGAAAGGATGTGTGCCCTCAGAATATTTCTCCGTGCGCCAATGCTGGTCCCAGCCAGTGTGGAAGAGCACAGCTTTGCCGCGCAGATCCAACCCTGATAACTCCTCGGCCAATATGCTCCGTTCGGCGCCACCTTCCAGGCGCACCACGACGCCTTCAAGATTCGCCAGGGACGCCAGCGGAAGCTCCGAAAGATCTTGTCCATCGGCGTACCGATGAAACGGACTATCGATATAGGTCCCGGTGTTCGCCACCATTTCAATCCTGCCAATATGGAACTCAGTGCCCGGCGCATAAACGCCTCGCGACTGCTCACGCGAGAGATGATCGGTTATTGAGGGAGCCGGCAAACCTTTGTAGGTAATCATGCCGTGCTCAACCTCGTGGCTCACGTCGATCAGTTTGAACTCGGATTGCATTGAAACATTCCTAGCAGAAGTCCGTGCTTAAGTGGACTTCCTCAAGTCAAAATTTGTTTGGAGCCCTCCCTAACGGTCGGGCTTCTGTTTCTGCTGGACCATGACCTGGAAGTGCGCTCCCATGCGGGTGGGCATGATCATTTCCAGGGCCGCATTGCTAAGTCGCAGCTTCTCCGCCTCGCCTTGATGGCGTTTCGATTCGATCTCCAGCTGTTCCAACAATCCATTGGCCAGCAGAAATTTGTCCTGCCGCTCAAACTCGATAGCTTTCAATCCCCTCTGCTCGCCGGCGGCTCGAACGAAACTCCAGTTTACAGTTGAAGTCAGGTCTTGTTCACCCGGACTCGACAAAACATGATCGATAATCTGATGTCGCTGAAAACTTCGGAGCGTGCCGAAGTAACGGGGATCGGCGGCGCTTGCCGGGTAAAGTTCGCTCGCCTCCGCGCCGTAGTCTACAGTCACCACATAACCGGAGCGCAGAGTTCTCGCCACGCGCTGGAGCCAAGGCTCAACCTCAAGGTTGACCTCGGCTACCTGTCCCTCTCCAAGTTCAACACCGCATGACGCGAAGTACTCGGAGAGGCGCTCCGTGGAAAGCGCAGCCAGGGTCCATTCAAACTCTCCGTCAGCAGAAACATCTACGAAAAACTCGCGAAGCCGTCCCGCCTCCATCTTCACCCGGTGAACCGGAAAGGCATCAAGTAGTTCGTTTG
>JANMVC010000219.1:0-1718 GCA_031392315.1 Pyrinomonadaceae bacterium
GCCAGCCAGCGAATATCGTTCGCAATCTTCATCAGCGAACTGGCGAGCGTCTTTAGCGCGCCGCTGGCGAAAACTACTTCATCGTGGGCCGACAGGGCGGCAAATTTGTTCGGGTGGGATTGAAACGGCAGACCAGTCAGCTCGGCAATCTTCTTTGCTGAACGCTCGCCAAACTCTGGATGGGAGTTTAGTCCGGTGCCCACCGCCGTACCGCCGATTGCGAGATCAAGAAGACCGGGCAGCGCAGACTTCAAGCGCTCGATGTCGCGCTCGATCAGGCTGGCCCAGCCGGACATTTCCTGGCCCACCGTCAAGGGCGTTGCGTCCTGTAGGTGCGTGCGGCCAATTTTGACGACGTCGGCAAACTCCTTCGCCTTGGCATCAATGGCTGCATGAAGGTTTTCTATCTCCGGCAGCAACCAGGTCACTTGCTCGGCTGCGGCGATATACATCGCCGTCGGAAACGTGTCATTTGACGACTGCGACATGTTCACATCGTCGTTTGGATGAATCGGCTTTTTGCTGCCCATCGCTCCGCCAGAGAGCTCAATCGCGCGATTCGAGATCACTTCGTTGGCGTTCATGTTGGTCTGCGTGCCGCTGCCGGTTTGCCAAACGCGCAAGGGGAAATGCTCGTCAAGTTTGCCGGCGATCACTTCGTCACACGCCTGTTCGATGAGCTTCAGCTTGTCGTCGGGCAGCTTGCCGAGTTCCGCATTTACCAGGGCGGCCGCTTTCTTAAGGACGCCCAGAGCGCGAATCATCTCGCGTGGCATCACATCGTCGCCGATATTGAAGTGGAGCAGGGAGCGCTCAGTTTGCGCGCCCCAATATTTATCGGCTGCCACAGCGATCTCGCCCATCGAGTCGCTCTCGATGCGTGTCCCTGGTTGTTCGGGTTTTTGTTTGCTGGTGTCAGGTAACATACTTGGACCGTCTAACATTCTGCACCGTGCTTGCAATGAATCTGGATCGCGAGATGCCGGCTGTGTAGAACTATCATGAACTCGATCGTACTCAATTCTACCTCACGCTCCGTTGAGCCCTAAACCCGAAAGAGTGTTCACCCATTCTCAGTCGGCGCGCCAGACTCCTGCCAGGCCTTCCAGCCGCCGGCCATCGAGTAAACATTTGTGTAACCCATGTTCTGTAGAACGTCAGCAACCAGCGCCGAGCGATAGCCGCCGCCGCAATAGAGGATTAGCTCCGCACCTTTATCAGGAACCTTGGATTCAATGTCGCGTTCGATGATGCCTTTGCCGAGGTGTATGGCGCCCGCAGCGTGATCATCGGCCCACTCGTTGTCTTCGCGAACATCGATAAGTCGCACGTCAGAGTGGGCCGTCATTCGCTCCTGTGTTTCCGCAACGGTGACTTCGCGGATGCGACCCTTGGCGTCGTTGACGAGTTTTAGGAATCCTTCGGAATGTTTCATGGTGGTAACTCTAAGAAATATTATTCAATTAAAACAGCGAAAAAGTCAGAACCGGAAGCGGTAGCGACCGGGTAAATCCAAAGCTCGGAGGCCCCAGTTTGCACATCGGCCCGGTCGCTATCGCTCCCGGTTCTGACTGCTGCTGACGCTCAATTGGATGAATCTAGGACGAATGATTATAATGCTGGGCTAAATAGAAAGCACACATAACGCGA
Organism: Pyrinomonadaceae bacterium; assembly: GCA_031392315.1. Taxonomy (GTDB): domain Bacteria; phylum Acidobacteriota; class Blastocatellia; order Pyrinomonadales; family Pyrinomonadaceae; genus PSRF01. The sequence continues at coordinate 1,651 of JANMVC010000219.1, forward strand.
ACTGGGCAGAGGCGGATCTGCGTGTGCGGGGAATTGTTCGCGCCGAAGCGGCGCTCATTGCAGGCAAG
>JANMVC010000239.1:0-2117 GCA_031392315.1 Pyrinomonadaceae bacterium
AACCGGTGACGCGGTCCATGCCATCATTGAACCAGCCTTCGATGGCCCGCTGGGCCGTTTCGAGATCTTTGTTTGAACGCTGGATGAGTGCCAACACGCTCTTCTTCACGTCGCCATCCGGCAAAGCCTTTGCGCCCGCTTCCAAATGCGTGAACTCAATAGAACCCGGCTGGGCTGCGGTCAATATGTCGGTAACCACGGCCGTGAAGGTGCGCGGCGCCAGATATGTCGGATGATTGGTGTCGTGCATCATGCTGGCGATGAGCGGATGTTTGTAGAAAGCTTTCACTAGCTCATTGCTGCCATCCGGCTGGTTTCCCAGCAGTTGCTGAATGCCCTTCCGCAACATTTTCCCACGCCGGCGTGTTAACGCGGCAACGAATTCGTTTGCAGCGGTGCACAAAATTGAGAGCAGGAGATAGACGAAGATCAGACCGATGATCACGTCGAGAATTGTGGAGTTGAAGAGTCCCATGGCGCCTCCTGAGGATGAGCTAAAGGAAGATTGAGCCTGGTGCGCGCTGGGAAGACTGATGCCTTCGGCGGTGAGCACCCGAAAGGACGGCGCGAGAAACCTCCGCCCTGGTTACCGAAACAATCGAGCGAGCGATAGCAGGGTCTTCATATTACATTGCGCGGAAAAATACAATGCTTTTGGGGTAGTGGGTCAGTTTCAAAAGTGGCACGGGCATCTTGCCCGTGAATCACGCGCAAGATGCGCGTGCCACAACCAAACTGACCCACTACCCGCTTTCTCGCCGCTACGCGTTATCGAATGTCGCCAGTTATCGTCCAGCCAGGATTGTTTTGAATTGTGTTTCTTCCCGAGCCTGGGAGAACAGTCATCGTGCCATCGGCTGGGCCGCGCCCACTGTAGACCAGGCTGTTGCCGACGATCCGGCTGTTGGTTGCGATTACGACGAAGCCCGCCGTGCCGCCGCCGCCCACGTCAAACATTTGATTGTTGATGACGGTAATGCGGTCACCTTCGATTCTGATGCCGCTCTGCCCAGTACGGCGAATCGTATTATCTCGAATCATGACATCGCGCATCGTGGCGCCATAAACATAGATGCCATTGCTCAAGACGTTGGTGATCGTCCCTTCAGTCTCCCCGCCGATGATCGTGTTCTTCTCAATCAGAATGGGACCGACGTAGGGCGTGCCGGAGGTGGCTTGCACAACGATGCCATTTCCGGTCGGGCTTGAGTCTGACTTACGCACATCGATCAAGTTGTTTCTGATGATTACATTTTCCAGGCGATCACCACCTTCATTCACTTCAAGGTCGATGTTGGTATTGCCTGGGCCGCCGATTTGGCCTGAGGTCATGAACCGATTGCCTTCGAAGAGAATGTTCTTGCCGTTGACCAGGGCGAGATTTTGGGATGCGACGCGGGTGAATAGGCAGTTAGTAACTTTTGAATTCGCTGCGAAGTTACCCGTTCGCGCGGAGCCGCCCAGTTGAATACCAATCGAACGGGTCGCATTTATCCAAACTTTGTCGACCAAACAATCTGAACAGTTGCCGAGCGAGATCGCTTGCGGCGCGGAGTTGAAGCCGGGGTTGGCGCCCTTGATCTGGATATCGCGAATTGTTAGCCCCGAGTCGGCGGTCCCATTTTCGATTGAGTGGTTGTAAGCGCTGATAACGGTGAACTGACCTGGCGCGGTAGATTCGACAATGATCGAATCCCAACCGGAACCAATCACTGACGAACCCGGTTTCATCAGAATCGGAACATTAGCAGTTCGTGTGGAATAGGTGCCGGCTTGGAAACGTAGCACGTGACCGGAAGACACGATCACCTGCGTGGAGATTGTGCCGCCGCCGTTTACCACGATCTCGCCAGGCGTCGTTCCCAAAGCCTTATCTGCAGCGTTGATCTTCGCACCGAGGTCAGCTCCGGGAAATTGATTTGCGGAAACGGTGCGCGCTGCCTGGCGTCGTTGCTGGACGAATGTGCCGCGCCCTGAAACGCTTAGGGGCGCTAACAGCAACAAGGTGAATACGAATGCCGAGCTCCCGAGAATCAAACGTTTGCTCAGTAAGTTTGCAAATGAATTGGTCAACATCTCTATTTATTCCGTCCGATTTTCAAAAAAATGAATCCAGC
>JANMVC010000437.1:0-18490 GCA_031392315.1 Pyrinomonadaceae bacterium
CCGTTTCACTCGCAATGCGAAAGGAGTAATGACGCGTTTGCCTGCCGAGGAGCATCTCCGCCGCGCCGGCGTCTACCATGTGAATCGCGCTTTCGAGGAAGCGCGCGAACATTGGCAAGCTCTGATCAACTACTACCCCGAAGATCCCCGAGTCGCCGCCGCGATGTTTGGCATTGGTCGAACAAATTATCAGCAGCGCCGCTACGAAGAAGCGTACAAACATTACGATCGCCTGGCGCGTACGTACCCGGCAACGAAGGAAGGTCGTGAGGGTCTCAATTTCAGCGCCGCCGCGCTCCTGCGAATGGGAGAAGCGTCGGCCGCCGCCGATCGTTACATCCAGTACATCGACCGAAACCCCGAGGGCGAGCGAATTGAAACTGCCCACCTGAATGCCATCGACACGCTGCGAGAAGCGGGCCGGTTGAAGGAAGCCGCCAACTGGGTCGCGCGCACCAGGCAGACTTTTGCCGGCACCGCGACGGAAACTAACGCGGTGTTTGGACTGCTGCGACTGCAAGTGGCTGAGAGTGACTGGAGCCGTGCGGTTTCAACCGCCGACGAATTACGAAGAAAATCCTTTCAGAAGGGTGTGGCAACGAGCCAGGGTGAAGTCGCATACTTAAGGGCCTTCAGTTTGGATCGTGCAGGAAATCGCGGCGAAGCAGTGTCTGCGTATCTGGCAGTTCCCGGCGGCATCGATTCGTATTACGGCTGGCTGGCCACTGAACGCCTGGAACAAATCGGCGGGGCCAGACGATCGCAGGTGGATGAACGAATCGACCGCAATCAATCTCAGGCTGCAGATGTCGTCGATCGTTACCCCGCACCTTACCGCCAGTCGATCATTAGCGCTGCGAAATCACGCAAACTCGATCCGCGTCTCATTTTGGCTATCATTCGTCAGGAAAGTGTGTTTCGTCCGACAGCGAAGTCGCCGGCGGGCGCGCGCGGGTTGTTGCAACTTACCATCGATGCCGCGCACAAGTACGCGCCAGGAGCTGGGTTGAAATCGTTACAGGAGAATCAGCTCTATCAGCCCGACATCTCCATCATGGTCGGCAGTGAGTACCTGGCCGAGCTGTTCAGGCAGTTTCCAAATCTTCCTGAAGCAGTTGCTGCGTCGTACAACGGCGGCGAAGACAACGTGGCGCGCTGGGTAAAACGTGGGAAACAAAAAGATCCAGGCGTGTTTACATCTGAAGTCGGTTTCGACGAAACCAAAGCCTACGTGCAGAAGGTGATGAACAACTACCGCGTTTATAAGCAACTTTACAACGCAGACCTCACCCGCAGATAACCTACCGGATATCCGGAAACAGGATTTTGCCAGCGAAAGTTTTAGCCACGCACGTTTCATATGTCGCCCATCTGCGGAGTTAACTGCACCATATGCGCTTCGCCTTCGATGCGGCATCACCTCATGAGCCTGCAAATCACGCCATCGCGCTGCCAGGAAAGCAAAGGCATGGCCGTTGCCATAGTCGAGCCAAAGGAGATATCTACCTATGAAAATTTTTGGAAAAGGGATTGGCGGGGCTCTTTTGTCGCTCGCATTTGTTTTGGGGATAGTCGGTGCGACGAGCGGCACATCGCAGGCGCAGTACCGGCGTAACGACGACAACTATCGGCACCGCGAGCATCGCGACAATGACAATGGTCGCGACCAGCGAAACCGGTCCAGGCGTCGCAACCGCGACGACCGCGACAACAACGACAACTGGCGGCGCAATCGTGACAACAACGGCCGTTACGGATACGGACACGGTGGCAATAATGGCCGCGGCGTAGGCGGCTACGGAAACAATGGCCGATATGGAAATAACAGTGGCTATGGCAACAACGGTGGATACAATCAGGCCGAAGTTAATCGCGGATATCAGCAGGGCGTGAACACCGGCGCGAGCGATGGTCAGCGTGGGCAGAGCTACAACCCGCAAAGATCACGTCACTTCAAGAACGCTTCGACGCAGGCTTATCGGCAGGGCTTTGTGCAAGGCTACGATCAGGGATACCGTCAATATTCGGGAAATGGAAATGGGCGGAACCGATCAAATAACGGAGGCTGGGGCAACGTTCTCGGCGGTGTTTTCGGCCGACCGTAACTCTGGTTTCCAATTTGAAAACTCAAAATGCCGCGACTTTCAGGTCGCGGCATTCTCTTTGATTGGCACACTCAAAACCTCAGGACTTCAGTTTTATGGCTCCGGGCTAAAGCGTCTGTCCTCAAAACCACGCGCGTCCTCTCGTCTCCTTAATGAGTCTGAACGTTCGTAACGTCTTGGTAAAATCCCCAACCGCACGAGCGCTGAGTAGTATTCATATCGAATCATCACTTCAGCCGCTGGCCGTGAATCAAGTTCCATGTTAACCCAGCGCACATCGTTATGGACCGATCGGCCAATTCCGGTTGCTGCATATTCATCATCCCGTGTTGGAGCCACAGACCCCTGTCGTTGCTTCGCTGAGTTTGGGGCATGCTCGCTGGCGCCGGACGACTCGGACCTTTCGAGCGGAGCGTCGGAGCGCCCGCCATCATCTTTGTAGATCGGGCGAGGCGGGGCGATGGTGATCGGGCGATGGAGTTCGCGGAAGAAGACAGCGGACACTACGCCAAGATTGGCAGTCTGTCCCAACTTCGCCCCGTAGGAATCACGCTCAGAAGTGAAATAGAAACGCCGCGCCCGCTCCGAACTCATCTGCCAGCCGCTGATGGTTATCGTGCCATGAGGCTCGATTACCCACTTGCTCGCGTTCCACGCAGTCGTGCGGCGCGCGTCAATCGTATTGAGGCCGTCCACAGACAACGCTACCGCGACGCGGTACGGGAGCGGGTTGCGAATTCTCACCTCGTACTCGGAGCCCTCACGCGCTTCTACATATTTTCGGCCACGTCCGAAATATTCATCGAGCCGTCGCCCATCGACCATCAGTTGCACATCAAACCCTCTCTCGGCAACCACCCGGTGATCCTGTCCGTTAACCCAAGCTACCTCGGTCACCAATGGTTTAGCGGCCGAGGTATTCACATTAGAAAGCATGAAAGCGCCGACCGCCGTCAGCGCCAACCCAGCGAAACCAATTATTACCAGCGATTTCTTCATGATACTGTCCTCCCACCAAAAAATGCCCTTTGACCCGGTTGAGGAACGGGCGGCGACGAGGGTTCTTGCGGATATTCATCGAGTTCCAGCAGCTAACAGATTGTTTCGCGAGGCGTTGCGCCAGGCTGTCGAGTATTAGTTGAGTAAAATACTGTTGGAGGCTACAATCAACGCCGCTTTCAACTGTGGTTCCGACCGATCTTGAGTGGGTTGTTTAGGAGTGCCTATGGAATATGTATTGACCGGAACGAAGAATGAGGCTCGCGCCGGATCATACTATGACAAGATTGCCGCCTATTATGACCTGACGTTCAAGCTCAACGGCTATGGACGCTCGCTCGATCAGTATTTCGCAGCTCATCCGCTTCCCATTTCTCGCGGCGCAAAGATTCTTGACGCTGGATGCGGGACGGGCTTGCTTACCCTGGCGCTCCTGCGCTCAGTTCGCTTTCCGGTAAATATTACCGCGCTCGATCTTTCCGCAACGTCCATCGGCGCAGCTCGAAAGGCCGTAGACGAGAGTCCCGGTCGCACGCGCGACGTGACGTTTGCCGAAGGGAATCTGCTTTCGCTTCCCTTCTCTGATAATTCGTTGGATTTAGTGGTAACCAGCGGCGCGCTTGAATATGTACCGCTGGACGAAGGCATGTCTGAATTAGCGCGGGTGATCGCGCCTGGCGGACATTTGCTTCATATTCCCTGCCGGCGTCCATCACCAGCTACTACATTTCTCGAAATTCTGTTTCGCTTCAAGTCTCACCCTCGGAAAGAAGTGCTGAGTCAAACGAACCGCCACTTCAGGATGGTGCACGAGTATCGCTTTCCACCGTTGCAAATCATCGGCTGGAGTAAGACAGCGATCCTCGCGCAAAAGCCCTAAGTCCAGAAATCAGAAGTCAGAGATCAGAAGTCAGTTGAACTGTCTTCATCTGACATCTGATCTTTCTGGCCTCTGACCTCTGACTTCTGGCCTCTGAGACCTATTCCCGGTAAGAAGTATCAATCCGATCGAGCTTGCGCAGCAGGCCGGGCCAGGCGAGTTGAGCTCCTTGGCCGACAGTTACGGCGTCCAGTTGTGCAGCAACGCCTTCCACGATTGGTTGAGGAACGGGCAGCAACGCAGCTCCTCCAGATTGAGCCAGGATCTGGATCCGGCAAGCGCTTTCGAGGATGTACATCGAAAGGAACGCCTCAGCCGGAGTTTTCCCAAGTGTGAGCAAGCCATGATTCCTGAGAATCATGAAGTTGCTGTTCCCCAGATCATCCACTAGCCGCGCTTTTTCATCCTCATTCAAAGCCAGCCCTTCGTAGTTGTGGTAGGCCACTGACGCCAGCGCGAAAAGTGATTGCTGGGAAATGGGAAGTAGGCCACACGCCTGCGCGGACACGGCGATCCCGTAATTAGTGTGCAAATGAATGACGCAGAGCGCATCCTCGCGCGCCGCGTGCACCGCGCTGTGAATCGTGAAGCCTGCGGGATTCACGAAATACGGCGATGCCATCACTTTCTCGCCCTCAAGGTTTACTTTTACCAAACTCGATGCAGTGATCTCCTCAAACATCATTCCGTAGGGATTGATCAGAAAATGATGATCGGAACCGGGCACCCGCGCCGAAAGATGAGTAAAGATTAGGTCGTCCCAACCGTAGTGAGCCACCAGCCGGTAAGCTGCCGCCAGATCGACGCGCGCCTGCCACTCCTCTGCTGACACCTGCTTTCTAACCGTCGCTGTCTCTTGCGCAGTGCTCATAGCTTCCTCTTAACTCATCGCGGCAACAGGAATGATGAAAGTGCAAACGCCAAAACTCAAAGCAATGAAAATGCGTCAGTGCTGGATGTATTCGTGGAGGAGCTTAATCTCATCACCCTGCTCACCCAGCTCGACGCGCATCAGATCGCGCATCGAGAGCATCCCCACCCAACGCTCTCCATCCACCACCGGCAAATGGCGCGTGCCGATCTGTTCCATTCGCTCCAATGCCTGATGCGGAGTCTCGTCGCAGTTGATCACCGCCCGTAGTTCACTGGTAACGTCGCTAACCTTAACGGCGGTGGGATCGCGCTTCCTCACTACAACACGCCGCAGCACGTCGCGTTCGGAAATCACCCCCACAAGTTTTCCGTTGTCGTCCACCACGCAAACGGCGCCGACGTTTCGTTCGGCCATAAACTCCGCTGCTTCCTGTACGCTGGCCGACGCGTTCATTGAATAAGGCTCGCGGTCGCGAATTACGTGTCGGATTAGCATCATGGGAAGCCTCCTCAAACGAAGTGCTGTACTGTTGTGATTGCAGCGTCATTATAGATAAGAAGTGAGGGTCTGTCTCTAGTTGTAACGCAAACTGTTAGTTTGCGTCCTCGGAGGACAACAATTCTCAGGCGCAGATGAAAGTCTTCCTCACAGAGCGCAAACGACGACAGACGCAAACTAACAGTTTGCGTTACATCAAGCGAACAGGGTCGCCTGTGCAGTCGGCCGGCGAAACGTGCTTGCGGATCTGGGCACACGCTTTTTCGTGCGATTGAAGCCCAGGCGTTCGGAGTGAATTTTGAACAGACGCTCAATCGCCGCCCAGTACTCACCCTTCCCGCGCATTCGTTCGCCGAACACGCTGGAGTTTAACTTTCCGTCGCGAGCTTCAAGAATGCGATTCATCACCCGCTCAGCTTTGGTGGGAAGCTTTTCCCGTAGCCGCTCTTCGAAATATGGCGCGACGCTGCCCGGCAAACGCAGCATGTTAATAAACGCGAGCCTGGCACCTGCTTCCCTGGCGCGCTTCAAAAGAACCGGCAGGTCAGTGCTGAGTCCAGGAATAACCGGCGCGATGCCGATGCCGACGGTGATGCCGGCGGCAGCCAAATCAGCCATCGCATGAAAGCGCGCCTCCGGCAGAGGCGCAAACGGCTCCACCGCGCGGGCCGTTTCGTTGTCTGTAAACGGGATGGTGAAAAACACCCCCAACCTCGCGTCTCTCGCAAGCTCCTTAAGCACATCAATGTCGCGGCGGATGAGCGCAGACTTGGTAATGATTCCGATCGGCTGACGAAACTCGGCGCAGACTTCCAGGCATTGGCGCGTCAATTTGTAATGCGCTTCCAGAGGGATATAGGGATCGGAAGTGAACGAAAAAACAATCTCATCGCCCTTCCAACCAGGCTTCATCAATTCCTTCCGCAGCAGTGTAGGAGCATTAACCTTGGCCACTATCTTACGGTCGAAATCTGTGCCGGCACCGTAACCCAAGTACTCGTGCGTAGGTCGACTAAAACAATAGGTGCAACCATGTATGCAGCCGCGATAGCAGTTTACGGTGTAGTCGAAACCAACGTCGGGGCTGTCGTTGTGCGTGATGATGCGGCGCGTTTCAGTTTCTTCGAATACTTCGAGTTTGGCTTCAGGCGGTTCACCCATCCACTCAACCGAGTGGGTGAGCCAGGGGTTTGGAGGATTTACAACGTAGCGCATGCGTGGCAGCTTGTCCTATTGATGAAACACAGCGTAACACGCAGGAAAAGATTTGGCGAGAAGCGTGAGGTTAAAACCAGGTAACGAAAAAGTAGCGATACTTGTCCGGGTCTTCGAGCGTTATGAAACGTCCTCCCCAGCCCTCGTCCACCGGAGGATCAACTTCCACACCTCGACTCTTCAGAGCTTGAAAGTATTCGTCCACGTTCTCAACGCCGACAAAGAAATTCACCCCCCGTCCGCGTCGCAGCATCGTTTCCAGGTGCTGCGCCAACTTTAGCTTGAGCGTGCCGGCTTGGAGCGTCGCCATCGGCGGCTCCGTCTCAAGTTCCTGGTTATTCAACTCAAACCCGAGCACGCTCGTGTAAAAGTGGACCGACTCCTCCAGGTGGTTCACTTCAAGGAATAACAAATCGAGTCCGGTAAAGTTCATCCTGTGTCCTTCAGCTTGTAACGCAAACTGTTAGTTTTGCGAAATCGTCAAAACAAGAAAGCAAACCACAGTTTGCGTTACATCTCAGATCCCAGTAAGTATCAGAAACACGCCATAGCCGCCACCCAACACCGCGAGCCAGAAAAGAACCTCCTGCAGCCCGGTGTACTGTCGAAAGCGATTCGATTCAGGCAGTGAAGCGTTCATCGCGCGCAGCGCACTCCGCGCCATTAGAATTCCAACAAAGATCACCAACACCGCCAGAATCAACAATGGCCATAAGAAGAACATCCATTGGAAGCGAACCAGAAACAGCAGGAACAGTCCGACCAGCAGACAGAGCAACGCACTCAACCCATGGCCGAAGAGGCCAACGTCCTTGGCCGTTGGCGCCGCTCGCGGAACGAAAGCAGCATGAGCGACCCCAACTCTGGTGATGCGCTCAGCGTCATAGTCTCGCTTCGTTTGTTTGTTTCGCAGCACCCGATACGCTTCATTGAGACTCTTCATCTCCTCTTCGCTCCCGCCCTTATCAGGATGAAGCCGCGCCGCCAACCGTTTATAGAGCCGCTCAAGCTCGCCACCCGAAGTGCGCTCATCGGCGCCGAGAATGCCGTAGTAATCCTTCTTTGAGTCAAACTCGCTCATGCAGTGTGCGAGATTCTAGCGCGGTCAACGACAAATCAGAACTCAAACGTGTGGCACGCGCATCTTGCGCGTGGTTCACGGGCGAGACGCCCGTGCCACTCTTCAACTGCGCAAGCGCCAGGCGACATTCTTTGCGCTTCAACCTGTGGTTTCGGTAACATCAGCGAACAATGCCACATGCCTTCGCGCCGGGTGACGACTTAATTTTCCAACTTGAAAGCGGGTTGGGTTTGCTCCGCGTGCTGGCTATCGAGGGCGAGGGCTCGGATACCGTCTGGCATCTGATGGCATACGATGAATTTTTTCCTGACGCTGAATCGGCTGAACGTGCGCTCGCTCAACCGGAAACCCTCGAGGTAAGAAACGCACACATGGCGCTCACCGATCGAGCATTCGAGCGAACGCCGGCCGCGCGTTTGGGTAACCGTGCGGTTAGCGACGATGAGCTGACCGCATATCGCGAGTGGCGGCAGTCAGAAGCGCCGAGAGTTTCAGACCGTTCCGCATTACTCTTATTGGGAATCCGTTGACCAGTCAAAGCAAGACGCAATTGCTAAATTGGATTTCGCTGAGGCGCGTTCGCGTCGCGACTAAGGCTGGTGTGCTCGCGATCGCAGTCATCCTGTGTTCTGCCTCCTTTGCGGAGGCCGCCCGCCGTGAACGCCTGATCACTTCCTGGAAGCCGCTCAACTACAACGTCTCGCTCACCTTCAACCAAACGCTGACGGAGATCAGCAAAGCGCGCGCGGAAATTTCAGTCCTCTCCCTGGCGGATAACTTGTCGATGGTCGATCTGGATTTTGGTGAACTGGAAATCGACTCGGTAACTGTCGGCAATCAAGCGGCAAGATACGTCCGCGCCGCCGACAGCCTCCGGGTTTCCTTGTCCAAACCGGCGTCGCGCGGCACCCGCTTTGTCATCACGGTCTCGTATCACGGCAAACCAAGAGACGGATTGATTCTCGCTCGCGACAAGGCTGGACGGCCTTCAGCAATCGGGGACAACTGGCCCAACCGGCTGCATCACTGGATTCCCTCTCTGGACCACCCTTCGGCGAAAGCAACTGTCAGTTTTTCTGTTACCGCGCCGAAAGAAAACACAGTCATCGCTAACGGACACTTGCAAAAAGTGGAATCCACCACTGACGCGATGCGCACCTGGACTTTTAACGAAGCGTCACCGATTCCGCCGTATTGCATGATCGTGGCCGTCGGCGACTTCGCTGAAGTGAAGCCGGCGCAAGCTCTGATTACCCCGCTCGCCTACTACGTGCCCCAGCCTGATCGGAAGTTTGCCGCCCAGGGATTTGCACCGGCAAACCCATCCCTAAAATTCTTTAGCGAAACTGTTGCGCCCTATCCTTACAAAAAGCTCGCTTTGATCATCGGCGCGACTCGCTTTGGCGGAATGGAGAACTCAAGCGCCATCGTTTTCTCCAACACGCTTTTCGATCAGGGCGTCGCGGGAGCGCCAATGAGCCGGACCTTTAATATTCGTTCAGGCTTAGTCAGTCTGGTGTCGCACGAGATCGCCCACCAGTGGTTTGGCGATTCGGTTACCGAGTCAACCTGGTCTGACCTTTGGTTAAGCGAAGGTTTCGCCACCTATTTCGCCGGGCTTTTCATTCAACGCGAGGACGGTGAAGAGGCTTTCCAGGAGTACATGCAGGATGCGGCGGCGCAGTATTTCAGCTACGAGAAAAGGATCTCGACGCCGATTCATGATCGCGAAACTGAAGACCTTTTCAAGCTCCTGAACCCGAACAACTATGAAAAAGGCGCCTGGGTGCTCCACATGCTCCGGGCTGAACTGGGCGACAAAAACTTCTTCCGGGGAATCAGCAACTACTACAGCGCACATCAGAATAGCACTGCGACAACCGAGGATTTGCGTCTGGCCCTCGAAAAAGTTTCCGGCCAGAACCTGCGCGAGTTTTTCCAGCGATGGATCTTCTCCGCCGGTTATCCTCAATACGATCTGTCGTGGGAATGGGAAAGCACCAGGAAGAAACTGAAGCTGATGCTCAAACAGACGCAGCCCGGCGCTGCTTTTTCAAACGCGCTGCCGCTGGAGATCATCACAGCGTCTGGCAAGCAAAGGGTTCTGCTGAAGCCTAAAGCCAAGCAACTTGTTCATGAGATCAAACTCGACGAAAAGCCTTTGGGCGTGAACGTCGATCCAGAAAACACCGTCCTCAAAGAAGCGCGCGTGCAGCCGCATTAAGAGCGTACCAAGCAAATAGGCGGAAGCTGTCGCATCAGGCAGTCATTCATGCGCGTTTTGCAAACTCTTGCATCGAAACATCTCGAGGCGTCTTAGTTCCGGATTACCGCGCTCTGAAAAAGAAAAACCGATCCAGAGAAAATCGTGATTGACACGCGTGTCAGACCTAACTAAGATCAGCCGCCTTCGCATTAGGATCACGGCAACACTCTTTCGCCGACCGATGCAGTTCTAAGTTGAAATTTTCGGATGGTGTAACACAATTTCGAGAGTGTTGTTTCAGCGCCCCGGTAAACTTGAACTGATAGCTTGAGTAATAAACTGACAATTTAACCCCCAGATAGCTACAGGAGAAAATCATGAGCAATGTCTCGCTTCGCTCCTTGGCCGCTCGGCTCAAAGGACTCGGTATTTGTATGTTCGTATCCCTGGCGGTCGCTGCCGGCGTCTCGGCCCAAACGCAAAGCACTGCGGGAACTATCCAGGGCACTGTGCAAGACGCAAACGGAGCGGCGATCCCCGGCGCCAATGTGGAAGTTAAGCATATCGAAACAAACTTCACGCGTACTTTCGTGACCGATGAAGACGGACGCTTCGTTGCGTTGAGTTTGCCGTCGGGCACTTACTCGGTGACCGTCGCCAAGCAGGGCTTTGCCACGCTGGTCCTCGAACAAACGCCTCTCACGGTGGGTCAGGCGCTCAATCTCCCACTCTCTATGAAGATCTCTGGCGTTGAGGAACGCGTGACGGTAACCGCGCCCACAGTTGACACGATCAAAACTGAATCGAGCACGACGCTAAACGCGAATACCGTGGCTAACACTCCGATCCTGGGCCGAAAATTTGAGGACTTGTTGACGCTAACGCCGGGAGTGAGCGTCGTTCAGGGGCCTGACGGCGATGAAATCACTTTCGCGGGCCAACGCGGTGTCTTCAACAACGTCACGCTTGATGGCGGTGACTACAACAACGGTTTTTTTGGCGAACAACTTGGCGGCCAGCGTGCGGCCATAGACATCCCGCTGGATGCGGTAAAGGAATTTCAAGTGGTGGCCACAGGCGCCTCGGCGGAATTTGGCCGCACCGCCGGCGGCATCATTAATGTCATCACAAAATCAGGTACTAATGAGGTTCACGGTAGTTTATTCCACTTCCAGCGTCTCGAGGCGTTGACCGCAAACGGCTCGGATGGGCAGCCGCTCAAGGATTTTCGTCGCGAACAGTTTGGCGGAACAATCGGCGGGCCGATCAAGAAGGACAAGTCATTTTTCTTCTTCTCGGTTGAAAGCATTCGCGAGCGCTTGTCGCGCGCGAACCTCAGCGTGCCGATTGGAACTCCCTGTACCGTCAGCGCGCCTACGATTCTTGCAAATGAAGCTCTGATCAATGGCAGCGCAGACTGCCAACGATTAGCTCTGCTCAATTTCTTCCGGACGACCCGCAGCCAGGAAGAGGGCTTGCCGATTGAGCGTCCCATTCGCAACACAGCCATTCTTGGCAAACTCGATTTCCTGCTCAATAACGACAACAAGCTGGGCATCTCGTATAACTTTGATCACTCCAAGAACACCAACCAGACATTTGACGTTGCCACTTACGGCAACTCGGCGAATGGAATTGAAGGCCCGTCGAAGATCAACAATCTAAACATCAATTTGATCACGACGGTTTCCGCCACAAAAGTGAACGAGGCCCACTTCTCCTATTCTCGTGAGAACCGGCCGCGCGGCGCGGTGCCTTCAAATGTTCCGGCCGATACTGCGATGGGATTTGCCACCACCTTCAGGTTTGGCAGTCCTTTCTTTCTCCAGCCAAACGTTGACGAACTGCTTTGGCGTACACACGTCAAGGACAACTTTTCAATTGTCAGCGGCAATCACACCGTCAAACTCGGTGGCGAATGGATCCACACGCTAAACGATCAAGTCTTCCGCGGCTTTTTCACGGGCAGATATATCTTTGACAGTGTCACGGGCTTTCTCCGTTATGCGTCGCCGGCGGCGCCGGGAGGATTTGGACCACGCACTATCGCCTGTTCCAACGGCACTTACGTGACTTCGCCAACGCCTTGTCCAGTTGGCACAACCGCGTCGGGCGGGCCACTCCTGCTTTTCCTGCAAAACGGTTCGCCTACCGGAATTGCGGGACTGCCGGCGCCGGGCGCTTCCACCATCGACAATGAAGATTTTGCCTTGTTCGTACAGGATAAATGGCAAGCCAAGTCAAACTTGACTCTGAGCCTTGGACTTCGCTGGGAAGCCCAGATATTTCCCAAGCCAATCCTCCCGCCATCGCAGACGGCTTATGGTCCACTACTGAGCGATCCTCGTTTTCCTTCGGACGGCACGTTGCATAGTCCCAAAAAGGAGTTTCAACCACGCGTCGGATTCGCCTGGGACATCGGCGGCAAGGGCCGATCGGTTCTCCGCGGAAGCTACGGCATTTTTTATGGACGGCAGAACATGTTGACGCAGGTTGGTTCAATTACTGACAACGGCGCGCAGCAGTTTGGGCTGTTCTGTAATTCGAGCTTTGCGTTTACTTGCTTCGGCGCGTCAACGGGCCCGCCGACCTGGCCAAACATCCTGCCAACCACTCCGACGGGCACGATTCCTTTCGGCGCCTCCGTCCGCGTGTTCAGCAAGGATTACGCCAACCCACGAATCTATACGACTAACGTCGCATTCGAACAGGAGCTGGCTCCCGACGTTTCCTTGTATCTCGATTTCACACACGCTAAAGGTGTTCACCTGACTCGTTTCTTCAACTTCGCCCGCACCGGGTTCTTCCCGACGCTTGGCGACGTGTTTGTTACCAGCGCCAACGGTAAATCGCTTTACCGCGGATTTACGGTCGGCGTGAGGAAGCGTTTCAGCAAAGGCTACCAACTCGAGGCGAACTACGTGCTCTCCAAGGACATGGACGATGATTCCAACGAGCGCGATCCTTTCACGGACCGGTCGTTCAATATCTTTAACCCTGGCCTGGACTACGCCCTTTCGGATCGCGACATCCGGCACAAGTTTAACTTTTTCATGAGTGCTGAATTGCCCGCCGGTTTTAAAGGCAACTTCCGGGTTCAGGCTCGCTCCGCGCAGCCCATTTCACCGGCGGTGCGAACTGCCACCAACCGCAACAGCCTGCGAAAAGACAATAAGTATTTTTCGTTTGACTGGAGACTGGAGCGGCCGTTCAAGTTTGGCGAACATATGGCGCTGACGCCGGTGTTTGAGTTGTTCAATACCTTCAACAATCCAAACAACATCAACCCATTGAGCACCCCCGGGCTATTCAACTTCGACGGATTTCTCCGGCAGGGTGTAGGAGACCCCAGGCAAGCTCAGCTGGCAATTAAGTTTGAGTTCTAGCAAAACTTAGTTAACTGAGAACGAAAGATCAGAGCCGGGTGCGGACCCGAGACTGTTGGTGAGCAACTCTCGCCAATGGTCGATGGCACCGCACCCGGTTTTGATTTCTATTTAGGACTGACGAGGCGAAAACTAACCATGTGTGGTCTTGTCTCAAAAGTCACATCTAGGTCGAGTCGAATCTATTTGGTTCGTGTTGGTTCGTGTGACTTAGTGGATCGTCCTTGTTTTTCTGGACAAGAAGAACGATCCACGAAGTCACACGAACTAAACACGAAAATCGTTACTGCCCCCCAATCGACTTTGAGACAAAGCCACCAGGTGTGTCACTGCCGCCAACGAAGTGAACGATCTCAACTTTATCTCCGGCTTTCAAAGCCGTCACGTTCCATTCAGAGCGGCGCGCCACTTCGCCATTGAGTTCAATTGCCAGGCGTTCTGACTTCAAACTCAAGATCGCGATCAGATCCTGGAGCGAGGTCTGCTCATCAACCTCTCGAAATTCGCCGTTGACTTGGATACGCAATGCGATGGGACCCCTCAACCGGCTGGATGAATCACGCGGCGCAATTCGATCGATTCACCCTGTGCTTCCGCGCGAATCACAACCGCGGCACGCCCAGATGAAAAGTGCGGGATGTCGATAGAGACAACCGCAACCCCATCGCGTTGGGTTTTGACGGAATATATTTGCGGACGAAACGTGGCGCCGAGCACTTTGATGGAAACCTGGACGCCGCCGAGCGGTTTCTCTTCTTCAAGAACGTGCCGTTGAAGGAGAATCCGAATCGTAAAGCTCTGGCCCGCGCGAAATTCCTCATCATCCAGAATAGTTAATGCGAGTTCCGGCTCCAGCTTCGTTTTCTTTTTTGGACGTGAAGGCCGACGCGAGTCGTAAACTGTGTACGCCGATTCGCGCGACGCTGAAACTGTCGGTTGCGCCGGGGACGGCTGTGGAGATTCAAAGGCATTCGGCAAACCAGGCGTTCGCGGCTCCGGCGGCTTCGGTTCAACTATGACCTCTTCCGCCTTTGGCTCCGGCTGGAAATCGGACGGTCGCTCGGCCGCATTCTCAACTACAAACTCATTGCGAACGATCGCGGGCGGTTCGGCCGACGCCACTGTGAGCGGCTGCTCAGTCTTAGCGGGCGAGCTGGGCGGGACAATCGGAACGCCCACCACTTCTTCGTGGGGTGCGCTCGATGTCTCAATCACAAACTCGTCGTGAACTTCAACGGGTAACTCAGGCGGGGCACTTCGCTCAATCTCTTCGGGCGGGGCCGGTTGAATCTTGCTCTGCGCATTTCCTTCGCGGCGCGCGCCCATCTGTTTCAACTCTTCGATTCGTCCGGCGTTTATGGCCGCGCAGATCAATCGATGTTGGCGATTCAACCGTTCTGCCAGCGCTTCGTCGGTGAAGCCCTCAGCGATCAAGTCTACGTAGGGAGTGCGCTTCGCGGCGAGGATTTCTCCACCCGCATAAACGAGTGAAAGAATCAGAGGCGAATCAAGACCTTTGTCTTCGGTTTGAACGTGATAGACCACACCATCGCGCTCGATGTCTGTATTGAACCCGGTAATCACAATGTTGGGTGCCAGCGGCTTGGATTCATCAATTGCTCTGAAACAAATCAAACGTGAAAGTCATCGCGGCGCGATGCTTCTGGTCGAAGTTAACACAGCAATTTTTGCAGGGTCAATTCGCAATTTTCTCGACGCGACGGCGCGATGCTGACCTGCTTGACACCCTAGATCAGTTACACTACGATTCGGCTTGTACAATGATTCCCAATCTAAGAGTGGTTCATCAGCGGAAGGTTGCTGATGAGCAGTGGTCTAGTTGCAGCCGAGTATAGGAATGTCATTTCGTCTCATTGACTATCTGCCGGTGCTACTGATTTTTGTGGTAGCCGCGGGCTTTGCCGGGGGCAATGTTTTTATTTCGCAGTTTATCGGGCAGCGAAAACAGACACGTACGAAGATGATGCCCTATGAGTGTGGGAAGGATCCGGTGGGCACAGCGCGAGAGCGATTCTCAGTAAAGTTTTATCTCATCGCGATGATATTCATCTTGTTCGACATTGAAGTCATTTTTCTGGTCCCCTGGGCGGTTGTTTTCAAAACGCTGTCCGGCCCCGCGTATGGTTTGGGAACTCTCGTCTATGTGGAGATGATGGTCTTTGTGGTATTGCTGCTGGCCGGTTACGTTTATGTAATCAAGAAAGGCGCACTTGATTGGAGCGACCGGGCGCGGCGAGAAGCAGAGGGCGAAGGCCGCCTGCTGGCTGACATGGAGAAACGGCAACTGGACATCAAGCGTACGGCAGCTTAAGGAAGTTATGGGACTGGAAAACATCATTGCCGAAGCTCTGCCGGAAGTTTTGACTACGCGGCTCGACTCGCTGATCAACTGGGCCCGCAAGTCTTCGCTGTGGCCGGCAACTTTTGGTCTCGCCTGTTGCGCCATTGAAATGATGAACGCCACCTCGTCGCGCAACGATCTAGCGCGTTTTGGTTCCGAAGTGTTTCGCGCCAGCCCGCGCCAGGCGGATGTCATGATTGTTTCGGGACGAGTTTCAAGGAAGATGGCTCCGGTGTTGCGACGCATTTACGACCAGATGCCGGAACCAAAATGGGTAATCTCGATGGGTGCTTGTGCCACGTCGGGCGGAGTTTTTGATAACTACGCGATTGTGCAGGGCGTGGACAAAATCGTTCCGGTCGACGTTTACATTCCCGGATGTCCCCCGCGGCCCGAAATGCTGATTCATGCGGTAATGATGTTGCAGGATAAGGTGATGAAGGAATCGTCGCGCGACCGGCGGGATATCCCGGAAGCCGAGGCGCGCACTGCGGTAGTTCCGGGCACGTTGCCGATTACGGATGGTTCAACCGCTCGAAACAATGCGCCGGCAGAATCCCGGCCATATTCGATTGCATCGAGACATGAGCGACGCCGCTCGTCGTAGTTTCGGATTCGTTTACGTTCATGAGCACAGGGATGAACAATTTGCCCGAACCGGCCAACACAAATGCGGATCATGGATCGACGCCGTCACAATTGGTGACGGCGTTGCAGCGTGAGCATCCGGATTGGATCACCGAAATCATCGACGCGCTCGGCGAAGTGACCCTCATAGTTCCAGCAGCGCACATCGTTGAATTATGTTCCAAACTTAAATCCGGCGCGGACCCGAAGTTTGATTTTCTTTCCGACATTTGTGGCGGGGATCGCGGGGTTGAAGAGGAGCCTCGCTTTGAAGTTAATTACCATTTGTTTTCGACCACTAAACATCATCGCCTGCGATTGAAAGTGTTGCTTAACGAAGATAACGCCCATGTGCCGACGGTAACCGGCGTTTGGCGCACGGCGAATTGGCACGAACGGGAAACGTTTGATCTATTCGGAATTATCTTTGACGGGCATCCGGATTTACGTCGGATACTTTTACCCGACGATTGGCAGGGACACGCACTGCGCAAAGATTTTCCGTTGCGCGGTTATGAACCGTATAGCCTGAAGTAGTAAATGGTAAATGGTGAATAGTAAATCGAAGAACGCGACCACGCTTTTCTGACTATTTACTATTTACCATTCACTATTCACCAAAACTTATGAGTTCCGCCGTAAACATTCCGCCGCAATTCGAGATTGTCGATCGTCCGCTCGACACGCAGATGACCATCTCGATGGGGCCGCAGCATCCGTCAACGCACGGTGTGCTGCGTCTCGAATTGGTGCTGGATGGCGAAATGGTCGTTAAGTCAACGCCCGATATCGGCTATCTCCATACGGGGATGGAAAAGCTGTTTGAGTATAAGAAGTATCAGCAGGGGATCGTCATCACCGACCGGATGGATTACCTCAATCCGCTCGGCAATAACCTCGCCTACGTGATGGCAGTTGAGAAGCTGCTTCAACTTGAGATTCCTGAGCGCGCGCAAACAATTCGCGTGCTGATGTGTGAGCTACAGAGAATCGCGTCACACCTCGTTTGGCTCGGGACCCACGCGCTAGACATCGGTGCCATGTCGGTTTTCTTTTACGCTTTCCGCGAACGCGAAAAAATTCTAAACCTGATCGAGGCCGCATCCGGAGGACGACTGACGCCTTCGTATTTTCGCATTGGTGGTTTGATGATGGACTTACCGTCAGGATTCGAGCGCCGCGTGGCGCAGTTTCAGGATGGCTTCATCAAGGCAGTCGACGAGTTTCACACGCTGCTTACCGGCAACAGAATCTTCCAAAATCGCACCAAGGGCGTAGGCGTGATCACCGCGGAAGATGCGATCGACTGGGGCTTGTCTGGACCATGCTTGCGTGGCAGCGGCGTGAATCTGGATATCCGGCGTGCGAACCCATACTCGAGTTACGAAACCTACGATTTCGAAGTCCCAGTAGAACAGGATTGCGACGTCTGGGCCAGGTACATGGTGCGGATGCGAGAAATGAAGGAGTCGCACAAAATTGTGGGACAGGCTCTCGGTCGATTGAAGCCGGGACCGGTGAAGGCAGACGCGCCGAAAGTTGTTTTGCCGGATCGCGAAGCGATGAAGACGCATATGGACGCGCTAATTCATCACTTCCTGATCGTTGCTGAAGGCTTCGACGTGCCGGCGGGCGAGGTCTATCACCCGATTGAAGCTTCGAAGGGCGAGCTGGGCGTCTATGTGAAATCTGACGGTGGGCCAAAGCCTTCCCGCGTTCACTTCCGCGGACCGAGTTTTGTGAACCTTTCGGCGCTGCCGCATATGTCGGAAGGCGCGATGTTGGCGGACATCGTGGCGATCATCGGATCGTTGGATATTGTTTTAGGCGAAATTGATCGATAAGAACGTTCTTAGTGCTTTGTGCTTTGTCCTTTGATTTTCGTGCTTCAGTTTTTCGCTGGAACGCAAAGTACTAAGAACAAAGTACAAAATACAAAGCACTTATCCGGGCTGAAATGAGTCAACAGCTAACCCAAATACAGCCAATGTCGCAGCCGGTGGACATCGGCGACGAGGTCGCAGCGTTCTCTGCCGACGTTGAGCGGGAACGCGACAGCCCCCTGGCGAAGTATCCCGTAAAGCGTTCGGCGATTCTGCCGCTGATGTTTATTGTCCAGCGCGAGCGCGGCTACCTCGACCCCCCCGGAGTTGCGTATCTCGCTAAGCGTTTGCATTTGCGGATCACAGACATCTGGGAAGTGGCGACGTTCTATTCAATGCTGAATACGACGCCGGTCGGCAAGTATCACATTCAG
>JANMVC010000330.1:0-2326 GCA_031392315.1 Pyrinomonadaceae bacterium
AGTGCCGCTGCTATACAACGGCATGGAAGTGGGAGACACGACGGAATCAGGCGCTCCAGCTTTGTTTGAGAAACTCCCGATCTTCTGGCCCATTGCTGAAAGGCGTCCTGAGTTTCCGCGCTTCTACAAACAGATGATGGCGCTGCGCCGGTCGAGCAATGCGCTGCGTCGCGGGTCGCTCGAGTGGCTCGCGAATTCTGATGAAGCGCGAGTCGTAAGCTACCTGCGTCGCGCTAAAGATGAGGAAGTGCTGGTGGTCATCAATCTTTCCAGCCGGCCGTTTTTCGGATCAGTTGAAGTGGCCGACGGCGCGGCTTTCGCCGATGCCACTCCTGACGTGGCGCCGCCGTTGCCGCCCGATGCGCCCGCACCCGAACGGGCCGGTAGAAAGCGAGCAGTGGCTCTGCCTGCGATTTCTCTCGATGCCTGGGGCTATCGAATGTTTCGCCGTTCGCTGAAGTAGTTCAGCTCAATCATGTTTCGATCCATCGCCATTTCGACCGCAGTGTTGTTTAGCTCCGTAGCTGCGTTTGGACAGCCAACTGCCGAGCTGGCGCCGGGCGCGCCGGGCCGCGATGCGCATTGGCCCAGCGCGGCGAAGAATGGCTTTGGTACGTCGAACACGCTCGAGTCAAAAGTTTGGTTTACGCTGAACAATGGTGTGATGACCGAAGTGTTTTACCCAACGCTTGATGTGCCCAACGTGCAGACGTTGCAATTCATCGTCGTTAGCACGGACGGCAAGCGGGTGGAGACCGAAGCCGAGGACACGGATCATCGCATCGAGGTGCTCGATGCGCACTCGCTGCTGTTTCGGCAGATCAATACAGCGAAGAGTGGCGCTTATACAATCACGAAGACCTACGTGACGGATTCCGAGCGCAGTTCAGTCCTAATCGACGTCAACTTTCGCTGGAACGCAAAAGGCAGTTGCCGCTGAAGTCTTTATGTCTACTACGATCCGACGCTCAACAACAGCGGAATGCACGACACCGCATGGACTGATTGTCAGTGGCTGGTCGCTTCAGATGGGGATAAGGCGTCAGCGCTTACGGTCTCAGAGGCTGGCCTTATAGATCAGACCAACGGAGTTTTTGGCACTAGTGACGGACTAACCCAACTGAAGCGTGATGGGCGCATCCTTCGGTACCTTCGCGCTGATAGTGGCAATGTTGTGCAGATGGCTCGCGTGTCTTTACGGATGGATGCGGCGCGATCGAGTGAGCGATTCACCCTCGCGCTTAGCTTCGGTGCAAATCCAGCCGAAGCAGTCGCAACCGGAAAGGCGTCACTCAGAAAAACGTTTCAGGTGGCACGCCGTGAGTATCAGCGCGGGTGGCGCTCCTACGCGAAAACGATTCCGCGAGTTGGGCCGCGACAACAGGCTCAGTTCAACATGGCGGCGATGGTGCTGAAAGCGCTCGAGGACAAAACCTATCGCGGTGCGATGATCGCCTCGCCTTCCGTTCCCTGGGGCGGTGGGCCAAATGCCAATGAACCGACAATCAGCGGCTATCACGCCGTCTGGTCGCGCGATCTTTATCAGGTGGCGACAGCGTTTCTCGCCATAGGCGATCGCGCCAGCGCGAATCGGGCGCTGGATTATCTCTTCAAAGTGCAACAGAAACCCGACGGCAGTTTTCCGCAGAATTCCTGGGTTGATGGCCGTCCGATTGGCGGCGGGCTGCAGATGGATCAGGTGGCGTGGCCGCTCGTGCTCGCCTATCAGTTGAATCGAACGGACAGACAGACGTGGCTAAAACACATCAAGCCCGCGGCGGATTTCATTCTTACCAAAGGGCCGGCAACGTCGCAGGAGCGTTGGGAAGAGAAGCCAGGCTACTCGCCGTCTACGATCGCCGCGGAAATCGCAGGGCTGGTTTGTGCCGCACGCATTGGCGCGTTGAATCAGGATAAGTTGTCCAGCGATAGATACCTGAGGGGGGCTGACGAGTGGGTGGACCGCCTCGAAAAGTGGACCGCCAGTTCAAACGGTCCCTTGGCGAAGGACAACTACTATTTGCGCATTTCGGAAAACGACAATCCGAACGACGGAGCCAGGATCGAAATCAATAGCGGCGGCGGGACTTTTGACGAGCGCGAGATCGTCGATGCCGGCTTTCTGGAGTTGGTGCGTCTCGGAATCAAGTCGGTGGATGATCCGTTAATCGTCAGGACGCTCGCTATTGTCGACAGGCTGATCAAAGTGGAAACGCCGGGCGGCGCTGGTTGGTATCGTTACAATCATGATGCCTATGGTGAACGAACGGATGGCGGCGGCTACGATGGCCGGACCGGTCGCGGCCGACTGTGGGCCCTGCTCACC
>JANMVC010000367.1:0-3317 GCA_031392315.1 Pyrinomonadaceae bacterium
TAAACTTCGGGATTGCCATAAATTACTGTCTCCTTCATTCTTGAAATATGCAGCTCACTACAAAAGCGAACCACGAACTTGGTTAATGTCTGACGAACATTCCGGAGCAACTGTTGCCCACTGGTGTTGGAATGCTCTCTCGGTTTGATTGGCCCAACCTTATTAGCCTCATGCCCGAGGTTAAGTCAAGAGCTTAACAACAGCTTTACGAGGGCTCGGGAGATTCATTATCTAACCGCTATTTTATCGCAATGACTCGAGCTGCTTAAATAATTTTGCGGTGACAAATCCGTTGCGTTCGGACATCTCATCGCAATTCAAAAATCGAGGTTATTCGTCTGTAACCAGTCTAACTAATCTCTGTGCATCCCCTGTGTTCTCTGTGTCTCTGAGGTGACTTTTGTTGCCGAACGTTCACCACAAAGAGCGCAGACCTGCACGAGCTAACTCTCTTAAAGCGCAAACTCTCCCGCTTCCAACAACTCTTTCACGTAGGCAAGAAATCGTTCGGCATCAGCGCCATCGATCACGCGATGATCAAAGCTGAGCGCGAAGTAGGCCATCGAACGAATTGCCACGTAGTCGTCGCCATCTGACGAGGTGATCACCTTCGCGCGTTTCTCAATTTTGCCGACGCCGAGGATCGCAAGCTGCGGCTGATTGATTATTGGCGTGCCGAACAGGCCACCGAAGACGCCGGGGTTTGTAATCGTAAATGTGCCACCGCCCACTTCATCAGGTTTCAACTGCTTCGTCCGCGCGCGATCGGCTAGGTCATTGGCCGCTCGCGCCAATCCGGCAATGCTCAAGTCGTCCGCACGCTTAATCACCGGAACAATCAATCCCCAATCGAGCGCGACCGCCATTCCCAGATTGATGTCGCGTTTGTAAATGATCTGATCGCCACTGACCTGCGCGTTAAAGATTGGAAACTTGCGCAGCGCATTGTTTACTGCCTGGAAGATAAACGGCATGAACGTCAGCTTGGTGCCGGTGCGTTCGAAAAACGAGTCCTTGTTCTTATCGCGAATCTTGGCAATGGCCGACATGTCGATTTCGTAGACCGTCGTTACGTGGGCGGATGTCCGCCGCGACATGACCATGTGTTCCGAAATCTTCTTGCGCATGACCGACATCTGTTCGATGCGATCACCTTCGGCCGGTTTCAAGGGCGGAGCTGCAACCGCCGGACTCGCTTTGCTGGCGGCACCGACTAAAACAGCAGGTGCGCCCGCTGGGGCGCCCGATTCAATGAAACTCAGAATGTCGTTCTTCGTGACTCTGCCGCTCAGGCCAGTGCCTTCGAGACTCGCAATGTCAACGCCATGCTCCTCGGCGATTTTGCGAACTAGTGGACTCGACTTCGTGCGCCGCAGTTCTTCCGCGGTAGCTCCAGATCCATTTTCTTTAGCTGATGCAGGCGCGGCTTGAGCAACTTCAGCGCGCGGCGCTTCCACTTTCGGCGGCGCGTCAGGCTTGGCTGGCGCGGTCGCTTTAGTTCCGTCTGCCTGCTGTGATGTGGGCGCCGCCGCTTCCGCGGTTGTTGCCTGGGCCACCGGCGCTGGCGCCTGCGCAGCTTCGGGGCTTGGCTGAGGAGTTGCCGTGACTTGTGCTGGCGTCTCGGTTTTGGCCACCGCATCTTCAGTTATCGGCGCGGCTTGCTTCGCAGTGGCTCCGGCAGCGCCATCAAGCACCGCGACGACTGTATTGATCTCAACGGTGTCGCCCTCGTTGAAACGAATCTCAGTCAACGTGCCGGCGGAGGGCGACGGAATTTCCGCGTCTACCTTGTCCGTAGAAATTTCAAACAGCGGCTCGTCGCGCTCAACCTTGTCGCCGACCTTTTTTAACCACTTCGTTATCGTTCCTTCCGCAATGGACTCGCCCATCTGCGGCATTACAACTTCTGTACTCATGTGTTCTCCAATGCAAACAAACCGTAATCAGCAAACAGCGCACAATCCGAGTTACCCGCCGGCTGACTGCTGATTGCTGACTGCTGACTGCTCTGCTGTTGTCGGATCAATAGTTGTCATGATTTCGGAAATCCGGTTCGCGGGAAAGCCGCCCTGGCTGGCGTGCTCACGAATCATTTCTTCATTTGGCGAAATGTAGACGCAATACACTTTATCGCCGGTCACATAGCTTTCCACCCACTGAATCTCCGGCCCCATATTCTGAAGCACACTGCACGACTTCTGCGAAATCGCCTGCAACTCGTCACCAGATAGTTTCCCTGCACCGGGAATTTCACGTTCAATCAGAAACTTCGGCATGTCGAACCTCCTCTAACTTCTGGATTCTGCATTCTGAATTCTGACTTCAGCTTTCAATACGCGGCAAGCTTTCTCGCCGCCGATAACACATCTTTCGTTTGCGGCAAATAGTAGTCTTCCAGCGGCGGTGAATAAGGCACCGGCGTGTCAATCGAAGCCACGCGTATGACCGGCGCGTCCAACCACTCAAACGCCTCCTCTGCGATTATGGCCGCGATCTCGCCGCCGATGCCGCCCGTGCGCGACGCTTCGTGAAGCACCATCACGCGGTTCGTCTTTTTCACGCTCGCCAGAATTCCCCCACGATCGAGCGGCGACAGTGTGCGCAAGTCCAGCACCTCAACGTCCAAACCTTCCTTCTCAAGCTCCTCGGCAGCATCGAGCGCCGTCAGCACCATCGCGCCGAAGGTAATGATCGTCAGATCGCGGCCTTCGCGCGCAGTTCGCAGCTTGCCAATCTCCACGATGTAGTCGTCAGCCGGTAACTCTTCACGCAATCGCGGCAGGCGGTAAAGTTTTTTATGTTCGAAATAAATAACCGGATCAGGATCGCGGATCGCTGCTTTGATCAAGCCCTTCGCATCGTAGGCAGTCGACGGTTCAACAATTTTCAGCCCGGCCGTGTTGAGAAAAAACGACTCCGCATTCAACGAATGAAACGGTCCGGAACGAACGCCCGACCCGCATGGCCCACGAAACACTGCCGGAATATTCGCGCCCCAACGGTAACGGCTCTTGGCCGCGTAGTTTGTCAGCAAATCGAATCCGGCCGAGATGAAATCGATAAATTGAAATTCGGCGACGGCCTTCATTCCCATCAGCCCGGCGCCGCAGGCCGCGCCCACAATCGCTGCTTCGGAAATTGGCGTGTCAATGACACGGCCTTTCCCAAATTCATCGATCAATCCATCCGTCACCTTAAACGCGCCGCCATAGGCACCCACGTCCTCGCCGATGACGAAGACCGTCGGGTCGCGCTCCATCTCTTCCCAGATGCCCTGGCGAATCGCTTCGAGCAGCGTCGCCTGACCACCGCGTTCG
>JANMVC010000376.1:0-2286 GCA_031392315.1 Pyrinomonadaceae bacterium
GCCATCGCATTCTCGCGGACGACGGCGCGCAAGTCGTCACGAAGCTGGCCAATCTGCTGGTAACGATCGCGCGGATCTTTTTTGAGTGCGCGATCGAGTATCTGCTGCAAACGCGGGGGCACAGGATCAGGCCGGGCTTCACTGAGCGGCGTCGGCTCCGAATGCAAAACCGAATGGCGCACGTCAACTGCCGTCTGTCCACGAAAGGGCCAGGTGCCGGTCAGCATTTCGTAAAGCAACACGCCGGTGGAAAAAATGTCTGCGCGTGAATCTACGCGATCGCCGCGCGCCTGTTCCGGCGCGGCGTAAGTGGCAGTGCCATAAGGAACGCCGACTTCGGTTAACTCTGTGTGATGAATTCCCGAGGTTCGCGCCACATCGTCGTCAAGCAGTTTAGCCAAACCGAAATCGAGCACTTTCACCTGGCCCTTGCTGTTGACCATCACGTTGCCGGCCTTAACGTCGCGATGAATGATGCCCTGCGCGTGGGCCACGGCGAGCGCGTCAGCCACCTGAATGGTGATGGAGAGCGCACTCTCAAGTTGCAGCGGTTTGCCGTTGACGAGTTGCCGCACATTCCGACCCTCGATGTGCTGCATGGCGATGAAGTGGACGCCGTCGATTTCGTTGAGGTCGAAGATGGTGCAGATGTTTGGATGGTCCAGAGACGAGGCGAGGCGCGCTTCCCGCTCGAAGCGTTTCCGGTTGGCTTCCTTGGCGACTAACTCTTCGGGCAGAACTTTGATCACGACCGTGCGGCCGAGTTTTGAGTCGACAGCCTTATAGACAGTTCCCTGACCGCCCGCACCGATCTTTTCGAGAATCTTGTAATTCCCTAATACAGTTCCAACCATTGCTTTGCGCTTTCGTCTTATTTAACTCCCAATGACTGTCGCTCGGCAACCGCGAACTGGGGGTGGTGGTCAGCTTGGAATGAAACTGGCCATTAACAACCGGGGCAGGTGTCTGACGCAGCCGTGAATTTCGGTGCTGGATCGTCAGTTGTTACCGGGTAGGTGATGAGTGGCGCTAACGAATAGCGTCTTGCAGCGTGCGTCGGCCGATGAACACTCTCACTCGTTTCACGTTGGAGAACTGCCGCGCGGTTTCCTCAATCTGAGATTCGATGCGCGGGATGTCGCAGATTCCCGCGACGAACACTTCGCCGGA
Source organism: Pyrinomonadaceae bacterium (assembly GCA_031392315.1). Lineage (GTDB taxonomy): Bacteria > Acidobacteriota > Blastocatellia > Pyrinomonadales > Pyrinomonadaceae > PSRF01. The sequence goes on from JANMVC010000376.1 coordinate 1,171, forward strand.
AATGTGGATCGTGGCTGTGCTGTTACGAATCGCAACGGACCTGACCTTCAGATCGCGGCCCTTCCAAAAGTTTTCCAGTTTCGGATTCGCGGCCGGATGCTGTGGCGTCGCTAGTAGCTGTGACAGCGCAGCCTTCAGCGGCGTAGCGGTTTTCATGATCGAGCGGGTAACAGGCACGAGGCTATCCTCGCAGCCAATCTTCTTTCCGGTCTTCCCGTTATCGCCGAGGGCGACGAGATAGACTTTAACGCTCATGGCGTTTTTAGCCGGATCTGCATTTGCCCGCAACAGTCCAGCCAGGGTGGACCCGTCGTCGTAAACGATGTCTGCAACTTTCCAACTGGTTCCCACCAGCGCCAACCTAAAAAGTATCTCGTGCTTCTCGTTAAAGTTTTCAAACGAAGCGACAACTTCCGCGGTCGTCGCCTGGGCACTTCGCTCGCGCACGGCGAAGTTTTTGATCTGCGTATCCTGGGCGTTGAAGAGAGGGTCGGCGCCCAAGGCCCCCACTTCACCGCGAGACGTGCGGGCATCGTGCCAGATCATGTCGGCCAGGTCCCTGGTGAAATACCTATCCAGCAAACCGCGGCTGCGCGTTTGGAAAAACGGACTGCGGCGCTTGTGCTGATTGTAGAGACTGAGAACGACGGACCGGGGCGTGACGCGTGGGCCGGTGCCCGACGCTTGTATTGCGCGAACGGATGTGTTCAGGGCCGCCAGCGTGATGGTCGCGGCCAAAAGCAGTTTCCTAAGTTTCATGAATATTCCTGTTTCAGTTATTGTCGCAAAGTGAAAGGCGCAGAGTTAACTGTCTGCGCCTTTGGAGCTGTTATTTACGCCCTCGACTGACGAAGCAATGGATCAAACCGCCATTTTACGAAGCGCTCTTGGCTGCGGTGTCAGTCGCAGTCGACGTCTTATTCGGTTGCGGCGTGATGCGCAGATAAGGCTTCGGTGCTCTCCAGCCAGCGGGAAACTTTGCTTTCGCATCTTCGTCAGACATTGAAGGCACGATGATCACGTCGTCGCCGTCTTTCCAATTCACAGGCGTGGCTACGCTGTACTGCGCGGTCAGCTGAAGTGAATCAATCACGCGCAGAATTTCGTCGAAGTTTC
>JANMVC010000399.1:0-4994 GCA_031392315.1 Pyrinomonadaceae bacterium
CAGTTTCCGCACACTGAGTTTGACAACGTACCTTCGTGGGACGAAAGCGGACTGGTCGCCGACGCGGACCCGGCCCTGATTCAGGGCGACATGCAAACGATTCAAAACATCATGTGGCACTACGTGGGGCTGGTGCGCAGCGCCGAACGCCTTTCACGCGCCATCCGCGAGCTACGGCATCTCTGGAATGAGATTGAGACCTTCTATCGCACGACCAAACTTGACGATGGTCTGATTGGGCTGCGTAACGCCGTTGAGGTCGCGCTCATCGTGGCCCAGGCGGCCCGGCATAATCGCCAGAGCCGTGGTTGCCACTTCCGGCAGGATGCGGCCGCCAGCGAAGGCGATCGTTTGATCTAGCGTCTCCGCTGTAACGCAAACTGTTAGTTTGCGGACTGCTCGTAAAGCCTTCAACCAACTGCCGCAAACTAACAGTTTGAGTTACGAGTTCCGAACACAAAAAACCGGGTGGGCCTTGAAGTTCAAGGCCCACCCGATTGAGTTTTGCGTTCCGGTCCTGATTAGAACTGGAAGCGAGCAGCCAACTGAACCTGCCGTTCACGGAATAATGTGCTGTCCGCACCCGTGATAGTCCCGAAGCCGGTATTAAATTGCAGGTTGTTGCCATTGGTCGGAATGGTGTAAAGGAGCGTATTTACCCCTGTAACCTGGAAGCGATTGAATAAGTTGAAGCCTTCGGCAAGCAACTCGAGCTTGACCCCTTCGCTAATACTGAAGCGGCGAGAAACGCGCATGTCGACGTACCAAATATTAGGTTGCTTGAAGTAGTTGCGCGGAAGAAACGCGAAACGAGTTGAGCCGTTGGAGCCATTGATGCCGCCAGCCTGCGTGCCACCAGCTATGCCAAAATTATTAGTTGGGTTGACGGTGCCGGACACCGTGGCGGTGTTTCGCTGTCCTGAGAAGGCATTAAAAATCGGCGCAAACGTCCAGCCATTAAGAAGGGCGCGGGCCGCCGAGCTATCGGTTTTGAAATTAGTATTGTAAACAGCACTAACTACTAATTTCTGTCTCCTATCGAAGTTTGACAGACTATTTTCAGCCTGCGAATCAAATGCGTTGAATGGAAGATTGGCCGACGTAAAGGTCACCGAACTCTGTCCATTGTCATATGACCTCGATAGCGTGTAGTTGGCTTGGAATTGCAGACCGTCAGTTAACCGGCGGTTCGCCTGCAACACCAATGCATGATACTTCGAAAAGATGTTGCTGCGGATCTCGGTAATCGCACCGAAGGCCGTATTTGGCCGACTTCCAAGGAACAAGGGTGTGGTCCAAGTGGCGCCGTTGAAAGGACCACCGACTACGTTCCAAGTGCCGGACCCGGTCGGCGCATTCAGGTTGGTATCGACGAAATTTGGTAGCGAGTTGCCGAAGCTGCCCAGATATGACACAGAAACAAGCGTGTTTCGGGCAATCTCGCGCTCGAAAATTACGTCGTATTGGTGAATCTGTGGTAGCTGGAACGAGGGAGAGAAGTACTGCACCGCTGGGGTTGTCAGCGTTCCGGCCGCAATCAGGTTAGGGTAAGTCGGGGCTATGGCATTGGTAGCAGTCACCGTCACCTGACGCTGTCCTTGCGCAATACCGACGCCCGTATTAACCAACGAGTTGTAAATGGTTGAATTGATGGCTCGGCCGTAGTATAGGCCCCAACCACCGCGTAACGAGGTTTTGCCATCGCCAGTGATATCGTACGCGAAGCCCACCCTGGGCCCCAGATTGTTTCTGTCATCAACCCTATTGGCTGTCTGCGCAAGAAGCGGGTTCACCGCAACTGGCTGCGGGTTTTTTTGATATTCGTATCGAAGACCCAAGTTCAACGTCAACTGCGGGCTAAGGCGAATGTCGTCTTGAACGAAGTAATTGAAGTCAGTGGTCTTCATCGTAAGGCCAAGAACTCCAAATCCTTGATTGAAGTTTCCCGCGTAGCACTTGCCTGGAGTTCGCGAACTGCTTCCGCAACGCGCTGTAGGTGTGCCGCCTGCCGTGGCAAAGTTTGTGTAGTCAACGATGAAGTCGTTTAGCCCGCCGTAATAACCCGCAGCGTTCGTTCCACCGGTGTAATTGAATTCGCCACCCGAAAAGCGCAAGTTGTTGATGATGTCTTTGACGAAGTTAACATCCCCGCCAAATTTCACAGTGTGGTTGCCGGCAGTGAGCGTTACCGTATCTGCAAACTGAAAGCGCCGCTCATCCGGAAACGCCGACCTTTCCAAAAATTCCGGTATCCCAAAAGAGAAGCCATTCGTGATGAAGGTTTGAGGAGACCTGCCTCCAGGAGCCGTGGTGGGCTCGCCCGCAAACGGCGCCTGGCTAAACTGGAATTCGTTGTCGCGGCCCCACTGAAACCTAAACTCATTCAGTAGTTCAGGGTTAATTGTCGACGCCAAGCGTAGATTCAGAGAGTCGATCTGAACGAAATCGTCGCCGAAGTTATCTCTGGCGCGGGTGTTAGTCGCTTGGGTCTGGATGCCCGCCGGCGACGCCCAACGCAGTCGATTATAGCTTCCTGTCAAAGTGTGTTTGTCGTTTAGGTTCCAATCGATCTTCGGCAGGATCAGACGCTGATCACCAGTTCTGGGCACCTCACCCGAGAGGCTATTGAGAAAGTTGAGCGCATTGTTGACCTGCGCCAGCGTCAACCCCTTGCCGCTACCCAACGTCGCCAAGTTTGCGCCCGAACGGCTTGGGTTAAGCGTTCCTGGAAATTGCGGGCAGGTAGTTAACGAGACCGCGTTGGCTGTGTTGGGCTGGGTTAGCAGACAAGTATCGGCCCGGTTCAAAAAGTCTGGCTGAGTGAATCGAGCGACACCGGGGAAGTTACGTTTCTGTTGGTCATAGCTAAAGAAGAAGAAAGCCTTATCCTTTACGATGGGTCCCCCGATCGTGCCTCCAAACTGATGTCGCACGTCGGTTGGCTTAATGCCAACGCTCGTGAACACTCCATTAACCAACACGGAATTGGTAGCCAGCGGATTGCGTGCGCCCCATTTATTGTTGCGCTGATAGTAGAAGAGATCGCCGTGAAACTCGTTGGAGCCGCTCTTGGTCACCGCGTTTACAACGCCGCCAGCCGACCGGCCATACTCGGCAGAGTAGCTCGAGGTATTCACCTGAAACTCGCGAATGGCAGACTGACTGACGGAGTAGCTGATGCGCGTGCGGCCACGTTCCTCAGCGAAGAAGGCCTGATTATTGTCGCCGCCATCAATCGTGTTGTTGTTCAGCAACCCGGAAATCCCGCGGAAACTGATCAAGCCGAAGGTGCCGTCAGGAACTGCGCCCGGCGTCAGCAAAGCGAAATTCGACCAGCGGCGACCATTGATTGGCAGTTCGTTGATCGATGTCTGATTGATGTTGCTGGAGAAATCCTGCTGCGAAGTATTGATTACGGGTGCTTCGGAGGTGACATCTACCGTACCGGAAACCGGTCCAATTGAGAGAGCCGCGTTAATCGAGGTTTCGCGACCTACCTCAACCGTAACCTCCTGCGAATACGGACTGAATCCGGTCCCGTTAATGGTCACAGCATAGGTTCCCGGCTGCAGCCCGGAAATCTTAAATCGACCCTGATCGTCGGTGGTCGCGGTGTCTTCCTTATTCGTGTCGGCGCTTTTCACCGTCACGCTGGCGTTAGGGACAACCTCTTTATTTGGGTTGGAGACGGTGCCGCCGATGGCGCCCGAAACAGTCGACTGACCGAAGGTCAGCGCACTCATCACCATAACCATCGAGAGCGCGAGAGCAAGCTTTACAATTTTCGACATAGCAGGGGAACTCCTTAGCAAGAGATGACGTTGAAGTTTGCGCAACCGCCTGGGCGCGGGCTGCGACCTTGAAATCGAGAGCAAATTAATTTATGCAAATCAAGAAAGGAAAAGCAAAATCAACCAGATTAGAGGCGAACTTCTATCATGCCTGCCGGGCTTCGCGCAAGCCTAATACAAGTTACGTCCTGGTAAAATCCATGTTACTGATTTCGGTTCCGGAAAACTAAATGTGCCCAATCGCATCGCAAGATCGTTCGCAAGATGTATGCCCGAGTAACGACAATCTGCAACACCTTATTTTAGGCTGACTTTTCTAGAATTGTTGGCGAACTCCACCGTTGCCGTCACCCTAAGCAGCCGGAATTTTGGATGAAAATCGGAAAATCAGAAGATTGTTGCGCGTCGGCGTGTCCCGGTAACGAAGCGCTCCGCGCCTTCCAGTTATACACGCTCGACGATCATCGCGATCCCCTGCCCACCGCCAATGCACGCCGTTGCTAATCCGTAGCGCCCTCCGCGGCGATGAAGTTCGTGAAGGACAGTCAGAACCAGGCGAGTGCCAGTCGCTCCCAGCGGATGACCCAGGGCGATCGCGCCGCCGTTAACATTCGTGCGCGAGCGGTCGAGTCCCAGCTCTTTTTCCACTGCGAGATACTGAGCCGCAAACGCTTCGTTAACCTCCACCAGATCCATTTCGTTAAGACTAAGACCGGCTTTCTGCAACGCTAGCCGAGTCGCCGGCACTGGTCCGATTCCCATGAGTTCGGGCTCAACGCCGGCATAGGCCCAACTAACAATTCGGCCCATTGGCTTCGCGCCTTTTGCTTTCACGAAATCTTCGCCGGCGATCACGAGCGCCGCCGCGCCATCGACGATGCCGGAAGCGTTGCCGGCCGTGACAAAGCCGTCTTTCGCAAAAGCCGGCCGCAACTTTGCCAAACCTTCGATAGTGGTTTCCGGACGCATGTGATCGTCGGTGGCAAAGAAAGTGCTCCCATTGCGTGATTTGATTTCCACGGGAACCATCTCTTCCGCAAAATAACCCGCATCGTTGGCGCGCTTCGCTTCCTGCTGCGAACGCAATGCGTACTCGTCCTGCGCTTCGCGGGAAACTTCAAACTTGCGAGCTAGATTTTCCGCCGTGCCGGCCATCGCCGTGTTGCAGTAAGTATCGAGCAACGCGACCATCAAGCTGTCTTC
>JANMVC010000436.1:0-35168 GCA_031392315.1 Pyrinomonadaceae bacterium
CACCCTGCCAGTCGCAGTGCTGGCCACGCCTGACGGAACTCCGGTAACCAAAGTCGAAAACAAAGACGGCAAGCTCAAGGTTGAGCAACTGGAGAAGCTTGTCGAAACTGAAGTGAAGGCGCGAGAGAGTGCGCTCGACAGTAAGCTGAAAGAGGCCAAGGCCAAGGTTGCGGCCGGCGACAACGCGACTGCGATCAAGCTTTACCATGCGACGTTGGACCAGAAGTGCATGTTTCCCAAGAAGGCAAAAGAAGCCGCGAAGGAACTGAAGAAGCTAGGCGTGGATGCTCAAGCCTTGCTTGACGCTCCAGACGCGTTGACGCCTGTGTTCGATATTTCCCGGAGCATGGCAATCGAGCGGGTGATGCGGCGCGGAGTAATAGCGGAAAACAGTTCGAAGTATCTCACCGCCGAAAAGTTTTACCAGCGCGCGCACTTGATGGACCCGGCGGATCCTGCGCCTCTGCGTTACCTGGGTGAACTCTATCGGCATCACATCGGCGACTGGGAAAAAGCGCGAACAACTTTCGAGGCGATTTTGAGCGCACCTGCTGATGCGCTGTCGCGAGCCGTGGCGCTGCATGGTTTGGGCAAGATGACGATTCACGACGGCGAGTTCAAAAAAGGACTGGCCTTGATGGAGCAGAGTGCGGCGGAATTCCCCCTCGCCTTAACCTATCGCAATCTGGCAGTCTACTGGAACTCCGAACACGAGCTGGCGAAGGGCGATGAGTACACCCAAAAAGCGCTGGCCCTCGATCCGAAAGATCCTTATAACATCGTGTTCGCCGCCGTTTGGATGTCTACAGCCGGACGCAGCGCCGAGGCCTTAAGGATTGCGCGCGCGAACGAGGGTTTGCTGCCGGCGTCTTACAACCTGGCAGGAATCTATGCGCAAAACGGCCAGCGCGCGAAGGCGCTCGCGCTCCTGCGACGACACTTTTATGAGTATGAACGTTATCCCGCGGTGCGGGCGAAGGAAATGATGGAAGCGCGCGTCGATGCAGTGTTTGATTCGCTGCGGCAGGATTCAGCTTTTCTGGCACTCACCCGCCACGCTGATGGCAAGCTGCAAATGCCGATGAAGGGGATGGGTTCGCCCTCGGTCACGAACAGGTAGTGGGCGGGGAATTGTTTAAGCCGTGTTTCGGGCGGATTGTAGTGGCGAATCGCTAACTAGCCCTGACCCTGTTGGACTTTCGTAATCGGTTGTGAGGGGTTGGCGTACTAAATAGCCGTAGATATTCTGAAAAGATAAAGAGCCGGTCCTTTTTCCGTCCGGTAGTTTCGCGAAGGATTCCCATTTTCTCAAACGTTCTGATGAGCGAACTTGCTGACTGATGAGTGATGTCTAATCGCGCGGCAATTTGATTAGCGCTCATTACAGGTTGGGAGTAAAGGTGCCTAAGCAATGCCTGACCCTTGGGAGCACGTTTTCCCAACTGAAGAATTTTTTCTTCACACTCGCGTCGTAACTCCACGATCTTTTCAAAGGTCTGCTTACTGTTTGCGGCAGTCTCCGCAACACCTGTAAGAAAGAACTTGATCCAATGTTCTATGTCGTTGGAGGTTCTTACTGTCGTAAGCGCGTCGTAATACGCTCCTCTGTTCCGCTCGAAAAAATCGGAGAGGTACAGAGTCGGCTTAGTTAAGAGTTTCCTGTCAACCAGGTAGAGGGTAATCATCAATCTGCCAATTCGACCGTTGCCATCAAGAAACGGGTGTATGGTTTCAAACTGATAATGGCTCACTGCTGTCCTGATCAGATGAGGGATGGCGATTTTGTCATTGTGCCAGAATTGTTCAAGGTCGGTAAGCAGGTCTGGCAACTCCTGATGTGTGGGCGGAATGAAGACCGCGTCCTTTAGACTTGAACCACCGATCCAATTCTGGCTTTTACGTATCTCACCAGGAATGCGATGTTCGCCGCGTGTCCCGGACATTAGTATTTTATGAGCCTCCCGAAGGAGTCGCATGGAGAGTGGCAATCTTTCCAGTGCGGCAATGGCATGATTCATGGCCGTCGTGTAATTGTGAACCTCGAGCCAGTCGTCACGTCGTTCTGGAGCGATCTCTTCTTCTGACAGGACCGCTTCGTCGATGTTAGTTTGAGTGCCCTCGATTCTGCTTGAGCTAGTAGCCTCCTTGAGGACGTGCATGCGTATGAAGAAATCAACATCGGGTACGAGGTGTGAATAAGCATTCAGCTCACCGAGAAGCCTGGTCGCCTCCTCCAATAACACGGCAATAGTAGGATCGTCCCATGCAAAAGAGACATTGATGTGATTTGGGGTGAAACTCTTGTATTGGTATTGTTGTCTATAACTTCCAGATTTGAATGACTGAAGCGGCATATGTGTTACCTAGCGTAAGTTTACATACCGTCAGAGGACATGTAAAGTAACGGCCTTAACTTTACATATGGTCTGGTTGTATGTAAAGTTCACCGACCCGAGTAATGCCAGCCTAAAATGGGTGTTGCAAAACTAACAGACCAGAACACAGTAGTTCCTGCCGCGAGCAAGTATGCACGCGTGGAACGTGAGCGGCGATTTCTTTTGCAGGACTTGCCGGAAGGTTTGACCCGCGCGAGTCCTCACGTGCAAATCACCGACAACTACCTAACCGGAACGCGGCTGCGCCTGCGGAAAGTGCGCGAGCCGCAAACCAACAAGTGGACGGTGAAACTGACTCAGAAATTTGCGCCTGACCCGACCGACTTCTCCCGGACGGTGATCACCAACATCTATCTGAACGCATTGGAAACTGAAGCGCTCGGAATTTCTGACGCTAATGAGATTCGCAAAAACCGTTATCCGTTTGAATTCGAGGGGCGAAAGTTTTCCGTCGATATGTTTCTGGGTGACTTGTTTGGTTTGGTGTTGGCAGAGGTGAGTTTTGAAACTGACGACGAGCTTGATAATTTCACGAAGCCGTCGTTTGCGATCTCTGAGGTGACGAACGTCGAGCTATTCACGGGCGGCCGGCTTTGCGAGTTATCGTTTGCTGACATCCGCGAAGAGATTATGAAAAAGGTGAGGGAAAGCGGGACCGGGGCAGTGGCCCGACCGTAAGGGAGGGTGTTCGTAAGGTTATCCGTGGCAGAAGGTCATGAATCGATTTAACCAATTAGCAATTATTGCGCTGGTGCTTTCCTTCGCTGGGCTGGCTGCATGCACGAAGACCTCTCCGTCTGAAGATGGAGCAGCTACAACTAACAACACGTCGCCGCAACTGCAGGCTGATGGCGGCGTCACCCCGCAAGGTCAGACCAAATTCTTCAAAGGCTTCATCGGCAACACGCTCGGACTGCAGATGAGGCTGGTGCGTGAAGGCGATCGCCTCACCGGTTCGTATTTTTATCAAAAGGTTGGGACCAAAATTGACCTGCGCGGCTCGATCGACAAGTCAGGAAATGTGAGCCTTGATGAGTTTGATGCGAATGGAAAGCAGACTGGTGTGTTTCAGGGAAACTGGAAGACCAGCGAGACCGGCCTGATTGAAATTGCCGGAAACTGGAAAGCGCCCAACAGTAAAAAGCAGACAGAATTCTCTTTGCGGGAAGAGCCGATTGAATTCAGCAGTGGCGTTGAAGTTGTGGCGCGGCGCATTGCGGAGAACAACAAGAAGCTCAAGTATGAAATCGATGTCGAGTATCCGCAGTTGACTGGTTCGGGAAGTCCAAACTACGAAAAGTTCAACCAGACGATGCGCGGGTTGGTTAACAAAAAAGTTGCGGAGTTCAGGGCCGACATGACCGCCAACGCGGAAGACCCGTCACTGGCCCCGCCGCCCGAATCTCCGGGAAGCGATTTGCACATTGGCTACAGCATTGAATTGGCTAAAGACGACTTGATTAGCGTGAGCCTAAGCGTGGGAACCTACGCTGCCGGCGCGGCCCATCCCAATTCATATTCCGACGTGGTTAACTTCGATTTGAAGAACGGCAAGCTGCTAAGACTTTCTGATCTCTTCCAGCCCGGGTCAAAATATTTGGCGACCATCGCGGCGTATTGCATTGCCGATCTCAAGAAGCAGGGACAAAAACAAGGCGCCGAATCCATGCTTGACGATGATTGGGTGCAACGCGGCGCGGGAGCCGATGCGGAGAACTATCGGAGCTGGACGATTGGGAAACAGGGGCTGGAAATTGTTTTTGACGCCTATCAGGTGGCGGCGTATGCGGCCGGCTCGCAGCATGTCTTCGTTCCTTACGCTGCCTTGAAGGACATCATCAAACCCGACGGGCCGTTGGCCCAGTTTGTGAAGTGAACTCTTGATCGAAAGCCAGGGCCGTGGCCTGACCGTAAGGTAGGGCGTCTCACTTTGGGCAGTGCTTCCTTTAGTTGGGCTTCACTTTGGGCAACGCCCTCCCTTACGGTCGGGCTTCTGCTGCGTTCGAGTAGTCCCTCGCGTGGGCGCGGGCGAAGTAGAGCGCCAGCAGGAAGGCGAGAAACATGATTCCCGACCCGGTCCAATAAGTTACGAACAGGGAACGGTCGCTCATGAAGTGTGTAATACCGTCCGCACCCTGATAAGCAATCGCGCTATGAATTAAGACCGCAGCCAGCGCGGGGCCCACAGCTCTAGCAAGGCTGGCTACCGATTGCACCACTCCCAAAACTCCTCCCTGATCCGCCGCTCCCACACTCTTTGAAGCCAGTGTGGTCAACGAAGGCGTTGACAACGAATTGCCGAGGGAAAAAATACCGCCGCCGACCAGGAGCGCGAACAGCCCACCGGTTTGCGGCCCGACAAAAGGAATCGCAAACAGGCTGGCGGAAAAAAACAACGCGCCAACGACCACCAGCGGCAGTTCGCCAAAACGTTTCACCAGCCGCCCAATCAGCCCTCCCTGAACAATCACTGCCAGCAGTCCCACGTATGCAAAGAGGTAACCGTTATGCTGCGCGTCGTAGCCAAAGCGAAACATCGTGTAGAGCGAGAATGTCGTGGTCATGATTGAGAAGGCCACGATGAAAAGGAAGTAGATACTGAGAACAAAGCCGAGGCGCGGTTGTTTCAGAGACTTGACTAACTGCGACCACCCTCGCCCGCGCGCCGCGGATGTGCGGGCCGGGTGATCCGGGGTCACGGTCTCAGGCAAAGTGAAGTAAAGCAACAACGCGTTTGCGAAACACAGTCCGGCGGCAAAAAAGAAAGGCACTGCCACGCCCCAGCGGCTCAGTATCCCGCCGATGGCTGGTCCAAAGATGAAACCCAAGCCGAAGGCTGCTCCGAGCAGGCCCATGCCTTTAGCGCGTTCCTCTGGAGTTGTGATGTCAGCGATATAGGCCTGCGCGGTCGAGATGTTTCCGCCGGATATGCCGTCAAGGATGCGGCCCAGAAAGAGCATCCATAGCGTGGTGGCAAAGCCGAGGATGAGAAAACCGATGCCAGTGCCGATGATTGAGATCAGCAGCACCGGCCGCCGTCCATGCTTGTCTGAAAGCCGGCCCAGCACCGGCGAAAAGATTAACTGCATGAGTGAGTAAGACGCGATGAGGATGCCGATGGTGCGCGGTCCGGCGTTAAAGCGGGAGCCCTCGGCGAAGTAGGGCAGCACCGGAATGACGATGCCAAACCCAACCAGGTCGATAAAAACTGTCGTGAAAATTACGACCAGCGGCGAGCGTTTCATGGATTAGTGAATGGTCAGCAGTGACCGGGTTTCACCTTCTGCGTCCGCTTGACAGGCCATGATCCGCCGAGGCCATGCCGCCCCCGGAGATGAGCAAGGCGAGCGACATTGCGAGCAGTGCGAGCGGGTATTCGTAGCCCTTGTTGCTGGCAAAGAAACCGCCGGGCCAGTGAACGCCGATAACCGCGGTCAGCATCGTGCAGGCGATCAGGAAAGCCCCGACGCGCGTAAGCAGTCCGAGCAGAATCAATACGCCGCCCAGTAGTTCCGCAATAGCGGCCGCGCCGAGCCACAGCCAGGCAGGCTTCATAAACGGGAATGGTGTTTGGCCTGCGCTGAAAGCCTTAAGCCCTGGCCCCCCAAAACTGCCCAACACTTTTTGCGCACCGTGGGCAATGAAAACTGCAGCCAGCGCGAGCCGCAGCGGCACCGGTGTCCACGATGCGGAGGTGGAGATTATTTTTCTAAACATCTCGGGAAGATCCTTTCAGCATGAGCGAATGTGTCAGAGCGCCTCAGATATTAAGGAAGCGAGGCGCAAAGGGCAAAGGGCCGAGCGCAAAGGGCAAAGGGCCCGGGCCGCAGAGGGGCGCAGAGAATTCAGATTAAGACACTACCCGAGGCAACGACAAGCTTCGTCAAATTATGGTTAGGTAGTATGCTGAGTTAACGGGCAACTGTGAGGCCGATTATTGAACGTGAGCTGTGCTTTAGCCAGAACGCCCCCACTATCTTGTCTGTGCCGGATCCCTGCTTTCATTCGATGCCCGAAGATTTTCAGCATATCAAGTTCAAAATTGAAGACCGCGTGGCGCGGATCACGTTTTCACGCCCGCCAGTGAATATCCTGAACATCGCCATGATGCGGGAGATCAACGAAGCCTTGAATGGTTGTGCGCTCACCCGAGACTTGGTCGCCATCGTTTTCGATGCTGCGCCGGATTGTCGCGCCTTCAGCGCCGGAGTGGCGGTCGAGGAGCATGTTGAGGAAACTATTTTTCAGATGCTCGATTCGTTTCACTCAATTTTTCGCTCGCTCGAACAAATCGCCCGGCCCACGATCGCCGTGATTGACGGGCCAGCGTTAGGCGGAGGCTGCGAATTGGTGGCGGCGTGCGATATCGCAGTGGCCAGCAGTCGGGCGCGTTTCGGCCAGCCGGAGATCAAGCTGGGCGTATTTCCTCCGGTAGCATCCGTGTTGCTGTCGCGTGTGATTGGCGACAAACGCGCGCGCGAGTTGATGCTCACCGGGGATATGATCGATGCGGCTGAGGCATTGAAGATGGGGCTGGTAAACTACGTGGTTCCCGGCGAAGCGCTCGAGGAAAAAACTACTGAGTTGCTCGCGAAGTTTCGGGAGCTTTCGGCGGTTGCGCTGGAACATGCAAAGCGAGCCATCAACGTCGGGCAGGGGCGCTCCCTCGACACGGCGCTCAAACAGGTTGAGGATATGTACCTCCACGAATTAATGAAAACACACGATGCGGTTGAGGGCGTGAATTCCTTCATCGAGAAACGTAAACCAGTATGGCGCAATCGATAATGAAGTCAGGCTGGCCGGCGGCAGCGGGCCGGCAACCACTGCCATTGAGCGTTCGGGTTACCGCTCTGGTTTTGGTGGCCGCTGTCCTCCTGGTCTTAACTCCGTCGGCCGCGTTCGCCCAAAAAAGAAAGCCGCAGACCGGACCACGAACGAGTCACTCGCGCGATGTCTTGTCAGCCGAAGCGCGCGAGATGATTGGGCTGGCAAGCGATGCGGTTTGCAAGGAACGACTTGCGGACCCTAAGGGCAGTGTCCCAATCGACGATATGCAAGCGCGCCCGTCCTTGCCGGTGAAGAGCCCGGAGGCAATTGCGGGAGCCGAGCGCGCCCAGCGCTTATTACCGATTGCGAAAAACCTGGTTGAGGTGTCGCTGCGCCAGCTGACAACTGACTATCGCCTCGCAAACCGCCGCGGGCACAACCCGCGTGTTCAAAGAGCAATCGCGCGCGTGAGGGCAGTAAAGAACATTCAGCCCGACATGGATTCAAGAGACAACGCCTCAGTGTTTCTGAAGAATCCCCACACGATAATCTTTGGCACGATCTTCCTCGCGGGTCTCCCTTCCGACGAAGGAATAATCAGCGTGTTAGCCCACGAGCTGGTACACATTGGCGACGGTGGCGAAGATAACCTCAGCCTTTTGTTTTTCGCTGTCGGCAATCGTGCCTCGCGTCTCACTGGTTTGAGAATTCACGGCCAACCAGCAGAAGAGTTGACTTGTGATTTGGTGGGCACGCTGGCGGCCCGTTTCTACGTTTCGGCAACGCCGAGCTATGAGCCACTGCCGCGTAGAATCTCGCGTTCGCTGGCGCACAACTGCGTGGCGCAGGATGAAGGCGATGACGATCATCTCTCGCCGAAACTTACCATCCGCGCTCTGCTCACACTGAATCCGACGCTTTCCCGAGAGCTGGTCTACGGAAGGTAAGTTTGGCGAAACCACACAGTGACCGCAGAAGGCAAGTGGGCCGCAAGGCCAAATTGCAGTACTTCCCGCCGGGGCACTTCATTGACATTACGATTGGTGCATTCCTATCATCCCTTATTCAAAGCCAACCAACGTCGAGGCGCAAACCGAATTGACCGAAGCTCCCAAGACCAAAGATTCCTTGCTGACGCCAGTGTCGAGCTTGATCAAAACCAGCCAGAATAAGAAAAGAATTTTAGTGCCTGGCGCGATGCTGGCCTTACTGCTGTTTGGCGTTGCGTCGTGTCAGTCTGTCCTGGAGAGACAGCGTGACGTGCGCCCGCTCCTGCTCCGTGACGTGCCGGCGCAAAGGCTCGCATATCGACTCGAACCGGATGCGCCGCTGCCGGATGAAATCAAGAGCGAAGACGCAAACGATAAGATCGAAGCGATTCAGATGGACTTCGACACGCGCAGGCAAGGCGATGCGCTGATTCGAACTGTACGTTCGCCAGACGGGCAGCGGGCGCTGGTGCTCTACGGAACGGCCGATGAGCCCAGCCAGACTTTTCGCATTGATATCTATTCGGCTGAAGGAAGTTTCTTGCGAAACCTGACGCCGCCCGAGCTCTCCTGCGTATTCCCGGAGACTGTTGCCTGGTCGCCCGATGGCAACTTCATCACCTTCATCGGACACAAGGGCGCGACTCCGACTCCGACACCAACGCCACCCGGCGGCGTCATGCCTGAAGCGCCGGAGACTGTAGAACCAGTTCCCGCTCCGTCAGTCGCGCCGGCGTTTGGTTTCGTACCTCTTTTCAGCACTGAACAGATCTACATTTGCAATCGCGATGGCTACGACCTTAAGCCGTTAACGTCACGCGAAGGGCTGATTTATTTTTACGCTTCGTGGGCGCCTGACAGCCATGCACTGGTAGCGATGGCTTGCCGTGAAATCGAATGGGATGCGCGAGAAAGATCGTTTAGGTTACCGACCGGCCGCCCACGGTTGATTTCGATGGACGGTAAGGAGCGATTGCTGGACGACGAGATGACGGAGGCGTTGCCCGTTTGGTCGCCAGACTCGTCTAAGGTCGCGACGGCGTTTGATGCGGACGTGATGATTTACGACGCGGCGGCAATTAGTAAACCGACGCAGGCGCGCGTGAGGCTGCGCGACGCGCTGATCAGTGCCTCACGAGCTTACGAAATGAAGACCGCCGGACCGGCCAAAGATGGAATGGGTAATGTTAATCCCGACGGCGCCAACCCTGCGGCTGCGGCGGCCATCCCGGCGAGTTTCAATCCGATCATCCGGCTGGAGTGGGCCAGTCCAGAAAAGCTCTATCTTCAAAGCGCGTACGTGCGGCTGATCCCCAACGATCCGATCACTTCATTCCAACGCTGGCACGTCGTCATACTCAGTCCCCAGGCAGCGCTCCTCAAGTAACTCGTCAGAAAATCCGAACTGTGGATTCCGCCGTCGGCCACCTTCTCCAAGTCAATGCTCGTGACCGCATTGCTAAAAAGGACCGCTACCGAGCGGACGCACCTCTCCTTCCGTTTCCACCGGAGGAAGAGCTTGCGAATTCGATTGGTAAATGATGATGGCGCAGAGTTAGCGAAGAAAGCAGTCAGTCCACTGGCCGTTGCCAGAAGGAACCATCGCCATACTCAAGACGAGTTATAACTACCCGCTCGGCGTAGGTACCTTTTATTTGCTTGCCCGACTTCGATACGTCAACCACTCCAATCGGCGGCAGCCTTGAGGTTCCGACTAAATCAGCGGTCTTGCCGGGACGGAGGTTAACCTTGGTCGTGCATGAAGTGCGACCGACCTCTTCCTGCTTGTCGGCGTCGAAGAATGCGTAGTGCCACACGACGGTTCGCAGAGTCCTGGCTCCAGTGTTCCTGATCTTGGCTTCATAGACGTACGTGACGGAAGGGTTGCCCATCCTAAGGCCTGATGAACTCTTCGTTGGTGGCGGAAGCGGGTCGCGCCCAAGCTCGCGCAGGACCTGATTCATTCGGGCCGTCTCCCTCTTCGCCTGCTCAAATTCAATGGTTTCGCGGCCGGCACGAAGAGGGTCATCGTCGAGCGCGGGATTACGAATGACTCTACGGAAATCAGTCTCGATCACCACGATATCGGGGGGGGGAGTGGGATCCGCCGGGGCCTGAGCCATGACCACGCCGAAAAACGAAAACACCAGCATTGCCATCGCCAAAAGCTTCATTGAAATCCTCGTCGTGCGTATGCGTGTTGGGTGTTTACTGTAGTTCGAAATCCCGTCTAATGCAATGATTTGCCACGTGAGTATCGCCGAACATTCTCCTAGTCATCATTCTTGCTTGCATGATCTCACCCGCCGTCCTGTAAGATAACGACGCAACTGCGGCATCGAAGTCCCCTGACCCCTAACCAAAGAACTACTACAAGGAGAACTGAAAATTGCGAAAAAATGCCATGGCCGTGTCTTTCAAGCCAACACTTTACTTATTGTTGATTTTTTTGGTTGCTGTCGGGTTTAGTCCGACGGTGTTGAGTGAACAAAAGATGAAGGCTGAGGAGGTGGTTGCCAAACACCTCGAGTCTGTCGGAACTGCGGCAGTCCGGGCGGCGATCAAGAACCGCGTTGCTGTGGGGACTGTAGCAGTCACGTTCCGAACTCCATCGGTCGGCCAAGTGCCTGGACGGATCGTCTTGGCGTCTGAAGGGCAGAAACATTTGATCGGCATGATGTTCGATAACGTTCCAAACTACCCGCACGAAAAGCTTGGGTACGACGGGACGAAGGTAACGGTGAGTTACGTGCGGCCCGGAGATCGTTCAGCGCTGGGCGATTTTCTGCAACTGCACAAATCGATTATTAAGCAAGGACTGGTAGGCGGCACGCTCTCTCAAGCCTGGCCGCTGTTTGATCTGGCCACGACCAAACCCAAACTGGAAAGTTCGGGGACGAAAAAGGTCGGCGAGCGCGAGGCCTACGCGTTGAAGTATTTGTCGCGCGGCTCCGACCTGGAGGTGACTCTTTTCTTCGACGCGGAGACCTTTCAACACGTTCGCACGGAATACAAACGCACCGTGGCTGCGCAGATGGGAGCCACCGTAGATCAGTCAGCCCGCCAGCGTGAGAGCCGCTACCGGATGGTTGAGGACTACTCAGACTTCCGCAAGGAGGGCGAGCTGATGCTGCCGCATAAATACAAAATCACTTTGGAAATAACACTGCCGGGCGGTTCCTACAAAGCTGACTGGGACGCGAATCTCGCGGAGTTTGGCTTCAACCAGGATATGGACCCTAAGTCTTTCGACGTGGAAGCAAATTAAGGGCGAGCTTCGATCTGCGGCTAGCTGCAGGCGCAAGCAAAAAAAGGGCGTCACCCTGTTTGGGGTGACGCCCTTTCGATTGCAGCACCTTGACGGGCGCTGGTTAAGAGTTAGAACTCGAAGCGACCGGCAAACTGAATTACACGCGGTGCGCTAGTCTGCGTAAGCCGACCGAACGAGGCGCTGCCAATATCCAGAATCTGGCCAGCCGGGAAGAAGTTAACGTTGTTTAGAACGTTGAAGGCCTCCGCCCGTATTTGGAACCGCATGCCTTCCCTGATCCGGATGTTCTTAATGATCGAAGCATCCAGGTTGAAGTAGCTGGGTCCACTAATCACCCCACGGGCCATGTTACCCGTTTGTCCCGGGTTCACATTGGTGAAGACCTGGCCATTGAAAGTCGGGGAGCCGAAGCCGTTTGCTCCGCGTCCGGTGGCCGGATCAATCACCGACGGGTTGATGAAATAGATGCCGGCGGGTGTTTCGAAGTAACCGATCAAGGCCCTAATCTGATCGTGGGTTAGATTGGTGTTAACAGTCTGGCGACCAGAACGCGCCGTGCGGTTCAAGGTGCCGCGACTGTCGATAAACGTCAGCGGGGAACCGGAGGTCCAGGCCGCGATACCCGAGATCTGCCAGCCGCCAACGATGCGGTCGACAATTCCGTTGGCGCCCGAGAAGAACGTCTTGCCGCGTCCGAACGGCAGCTCGTAAATCGAGTTGACGTTGAAGACGTGGGTCACGTCGTAGTCAGCCCGCGCCTTGTCGAGGGCCTTGTTGTTGTTATCCAGGAACGGTTCGACGAGTGTCTGCGAAGTGCCGATAGCATTCGTCAGGTTCTTCGAGAACGTGTAATTAGCCTGGAAGTAAAGGCCCTGCGAGAAGCGGCGGCGGACTTCAGCCTGCAGCGAATGGTAGTTGTAGAAACCGCCATTCTGGAACAGGTTGGCCACGCCGGTGGCTGGGTTCGGAAGCAGGTTAACAAAAGGGGCAGCGGTCGGGTTGGCTACCGTGGGGTGATTGTTAAGCGCGTTATCAATGAACGCCTTGGCCAGATCCGCGGGTGTGCCGTTGACCAGGTTGTTGTTGAAGGTGGTTGCGGAAAGCCCACCAGTTCCTACGCCCAAACGCCCTGCGCTGCCGGCCCCACTTTGGAAGATGGTCAGTGCTTGACAACCTACGCTCACGCAGAAAGCGTTACCGGTGAGCGCAAAATTTGCCCGAGCGCGTTCGAAGTCGGCGAAAAACCCGTTGTTAAAGATCTGAACCTGGTTGTAGTCAATACTGCGCGCCAGGTTCTTGCTTCGCGTGCCGACATAGCGCACTTCTACCGCGGTCTGGAAGCCCACCTCGCGTTGAATGCCGAGGCTGAACTGATCAATCTTCGGTATCTGAATGTTCGGGTCGATGGCAAAAACGGTACCGAAGTTAGCTCCGACCGCTGGCCCATTATTCTGCAGATAGGTGCGTGGCGGCGTGATAAAGGTCGGCGGGGTGATGGCTGTTACAC
The DNA here is from genome assembly GCA_031392315.1 of Pyrinomonadaceae bacterium. Classification (GTDB taxonomy): domain Bacteria; phylum Acidobacteriota; class Blastocatellia; order Pyrinomonadales; family Pyrinomonadaceae; genus PSRF01. The sequence continues at coordinate 12,934 of JANMVC010000436.1, forward strand.
CCGCTTGCAACCGATCATTGATCGCGGTGGAAGTCTGTGCGGCGTTGAGTGCATTACCGCCTGTTCTACCGAGACCAACGTTTCCGACTGCGGCGTTGTTGATCGACGTCACGATTGAGTCGTTACCGTAGACCGAACTAAAGCCGCCCCGGATGGTTGTGCGGCCTTCGCCGAAGAGCGATCCGAGCATCTTGTTTTTGAAGGTTGGCGACCAGGCGAAGCCAAACACCGGTGCGAAGTTGTTGCGGTCGGTCTTGTAGTAGGCGTTCTCTTTGCCCGCATTGGTACCGACAAAGCTGTAGGTTCCCGTGCGGCTCAGAATAGCTGCCAGGGGATCGCTACCCTCAGGAATCGTGGGCTCCAGTGCGAGTCCGTTATCCAGGCGCAGCGCAGGATAGACTTCATAACGGAGGCCGAGCGTCAAGCTGAGTGACGGACTGATGCGCCAGCGATCCTGAACGTACACGGAATGGACGTCATAACGGAAAGGCTGCAACAGTCGGGTTGGCTTGAAGCCAGACGTACGGTTCTCGGTGTTGAAGCCTTGTGAACCGCCATTCACGATGCCGCCCAGCAGTGCCATCAAGCCGTTCGCCGTGCCTAATTGGGCAGTGCTGATACCACCCAGCGAGGCAAAGTTAGCCGTCGCGAATTGCGGTGTCGCCGTGCCGACTCCGAGCGTATATGTCGGCACGATTAGCGCGTCGTTGTAGGCGTCAACCTGAAAGAACTGGAATACCCCGCCAAACTTGAGCGCGTGGTTGCCGGCGATAAAGTCGGCGTTGTCCTGAATGTTATACCCCGCCGTGTTACGCCCCTGATTCATAAACTGAGTTTCGGGCGAGTTGATCAGAGTCGGGGTAATGAAGAACGCGGGCAAAGCAGCTAGCCGGTTGAAAGGCACGTCGCTCTTAAAGAAACCGGCGCGGACTTCGTTAACCAGATTCGCCGTAAGCGAGCTTCTAAAGGCGATCGTCGCCTGTCTGTTCTCTGACGACTGGTCGGAGAACGGGATCACCGTGTATCCGGTGGTGATCGGGTTGTTGTCGGCGTCTGGACGAAGGTTGCTCTCCTTGTTCCATGACCAGATTCCCGTGATCTGGTTGCTCTCATTCACGTCAAAATCAAATCGCGTCGAGTATTGCTTGCGAAACTGGCTTGATTGACGATTGATCGCGAATCCGGTCGTGTTGAGCCCGTCGCCGATGTCAGTGCGGTTGCCGATCGCCGGCAGGTCATTAAGGATGCGACTTTGCACAACCGTATCGATAGTCGCGGGGACTGTCAGGAACGTTCCACCTAGACCACGGGCGAAAGTCAGAATGTTGGGAATTGTGCAAAGCGAGCCTACTGTGGTTCCAGGACAGGCGGATGTTGCGGCGCCTGCTGTCGCACGGTTGAATTGAAACTGGCCGGTGCGCGCACCCGGCGTCAGGATTGTGCGAGTAGCCAGCGTAGAGACGGGATCTCTCAGCTCTTCATAATTGAAGAAGAAAAATGCCTTGTCTCCGATGGTCGACGGGCCGCCTTCACCAAAACGTGGTAGCCACATTGGTCCGCTAATGGTACCGCCAAACTGGTTGCGGTTGCGGAACGGGCGCGGGATCCTGGGATCGCCGGCGCGCGCGCGACCCTGGATAACGGTCGCGTCATTTGGTCCGAAGCTGCCTGCGCGGTTATTAAAGAAGGTATTGGCCGCGACCGCTGAATTGCGGTTGTATTCGAACAGAGCACCGTGGAACTTACTTTCGCCGCGGGGCGTTACGAGTCTCACTTGCGCGCCGCCGTAACCGGCGTCGGCCTCGGAGTTGCCGGTAGAGATACTGAACTCGCCGGTGTCGTCAACTGACGGACGCCCGGGGGCGAAGTCGGTAGCGTTCGCGCGGATGAATGCGTCCTGAATATTGATGCCGTCACGCGTGATGTTGGTCATCGTCGTGCGCATGCCGTTGATCGTCGTAAGCTGGAATCCGGCGTTCGGAGTCGCACCAGCTTGCAGATTGATCAAGTTGAGCGGGTTGCGCGCGATGAGCGGCAATTCGCGGATCTGCTTTGGACTGACCGTGGTGGTGATTTGCGCTGAAGTGGCGTTGATGATATCCGCGCCGGCCGTAACAGTTACGGTCTCGCTGACACCGCCGACTTCCAGCACTGGGTTGAGAGAATACTCACGGCCAACGTCAATTTTGAGATCGGTCGCAACGTAAGTCTTGAAGTTTGGCGCCTTGATCGTCACCGTGTAGGTGCCGACCTCGAGTTGAGGGAACAGAAACGAACCGGAATCATTTGCGGTCTGGGTCTGTTCCTTGCCCGTCTGGTTATCTTTAACAACGACGCTTGCACCTGGCAAGACGCCGTCCGGTCCGGCAACCGTGCCGGCCAGGCGGCCGCTGGTCGATTGCGCTAACACTCCAGCCGTAAACAGGCAGAGGGTTAGCAATGTAAAAAGAAATTTCTTCATATTGGCTCCTTGGAAAGTCTAAGTTTCAGGTCAAAGCTGGGCACACGCCACCCGCCCGGGAAGCACTGCGCAAAACTTTGAGAATGTCGTGGTGGATCATTATCAGGAGAAAAAACCGATTTCGAGTGCCAAAAGCGGCAAGAATCATGCCGCCTTGGCGACCGCTCGGAAACCGAAGAAATAAGGCCAAATCCGAAGTTTCAAGCCGCGTTCAAGGGGATCGGATCTTGAAGAATTTGGATTCTCCTACGAATACCTAAAGGTCCTTGACCGAGTTCGTGACCGACTCAGCGGTTGAGGGAGACCAACTCGTCAGGCTCAACTGAAACCGAACCCGCTCTGACTTCCCTGACAACAGAACGAGTTGGGCCGGTGTTTTGGCCATTAGTCCATCAAAGTTGTGCCCCGAAACGCGAAAGTGACTCGAACTGAGATCCTCAACACAGGAAAGCAAAGTGTTATTGGAAAGCTGGCAGGGTTGCAATATAATCCGGGCTTCCAAGTCCTGTTGTCCTAAAAGATCAGCAAAGCCCTACCTCGCGATACGTGTTCTTAACAAGAAGGAGTCGATTCACATGAAGCAAATATGCGCAGCCTGTCTCTCGCTGGGCCTCACATTGACCTTGGTTCTCGCCCAGAGTCCAGCCCAATCGCCAACTCAACCGCAGCAGCCCGGCACCGACGAAATCTTGCGAATCACCACCGAGCTTGTGCAGGCGGACGTGGTAGTCACGGACAAAAGCGATCAGCCGATCATTGACTTAAAGCGAGATGACTTTGAGGTGTATGAAAACGGCAAGAGGCAAGAGATCAGCTTTGTGGAATTTGTGAGTATCGACTCTCCACAGCGCAATGATGACCCGGGCCGGACGCTTAAGGTCGCACCAGGGGTCGCACCAGGAATGGAAACTTCCCTGGCAGCCGAGCTGACCGCAAAAAATCTTAAACGGGTGATTGCCTTTGTCGTTGACGACGTTACCATTCCACCCGGAGATATGAACCGAGCCCGACTGATGCTTACGGATTTTGTCGACAACAAAATGCAGACTGGCGATTTGGTAGCGATCGTGCGTACCGTGGGCGGATTGGGGCTGCTCGAACAATTCACTTCTGACCCCCAGATATTACGTCGTGCAATTGCCCATCTGGGAGTGCGGTCGATCCCGCCGCACCTGGCCTTTGGTGGCGCCGAAGCCGGACGAATCAGTTCTGTTCCCGATGCGCTCGACGGCGGAACCGAAACGCCGGGTTCGGGCCGCGACAGCACCGCCGAACAAACTATCGGCTCCACCACAGAATTTGAGGGCCCGAGTGAGGGCACGAATCAGGTGCCCAGAGCTGTGCTCGCGCTTTCAGTTTCAAACGCTCTGGTTGATAGCTTGCGACAAGTGCCGGGACGTAAGAATTTAATTTTGATTTCAGGTGGACTACCTCTGTTTGACTTAGGCAGAGGCGGAACTGTAGTCAGCGACGTAGGCCAACTGTTTCGCGTGCTTACAGACAACGCCACGCGATCGGGTGTGGTCATCAATACAATGGATGTGCGCGGGCTTGCAGTCGCTGGCGCCGTAGCAAAGTTTGTCGATACGCCTGCCAAGAGTGCACTCGGTGGAGGAACGTTTGCCGGGAATGACGAGAACCCTAATTTTGCCCGCGGCGCAGACACTGCATTACTAGGCGATCGATCTCCGACTGAGCAACTGACTCTGCGCACTCTGGCTAGTACCACGGGAGGTGTCTCCGTGGTCAATAGCAACAACTTCAGTACCGGCCTTGATAAGGTGCTCAGCCGTAGCCAGAATTACTACCGGCTGGCTTACCGGCCCTCCGAAAAGTTTGATAAGAAATTCCATCGCGTAGAGATCAAGGTCAAACGTACTGGAACACGGGTGTATGCTGCCGAAGGATACTTCGCTCGAGAGCCGAAAGCGGCCGGACCACGCACAAAAGAAGATGAGATCGTTGCGGCTGCGAGATCACCTCTGGCCAAGCGAGATCTTGAAGTTGCTGCGGAGCTTCAGTACAAATTTTCTCCTGCCAACCAGGCTCAACTCGATATCAACACCGTCATTAATGCCCGCAACCTGGATTTCAGCCGGACGACCGACGGCAAGTATCAGACGTCAATTGACGTAGTTGGTTTTGTTTTTGACCAATTAGGGCGATCTCGCGGCGGGATAAGTCAAACCGTTAATGCTGATCTCTCGGAGGAGAATTATCAGCGAGCACTCGCCACCGGGATTGGCTATACAGCGAGCACTGAGCTACCGCCGGGTTATTACCAGGTCAGGCTGGTGGTCCGTGAACTCAAGTCCGGAAAGACCGGAACAGTTTCAAAGTACTTTGAGGTTCCCGACCTGTCGAATAAACAGTTGACCATGAGCAGCCTGCTCCTGTACGCAGTCAACCCCAGTGCGGTAGGTAAAACCGTGCCTGAGCAGCTTTCTGCCGCTCGAGTCATTTCGCGGCAGCTAGATCTTCGTTATGCGGGAATTGTGTACAACGCGAAGCTTGAGGGTGGTAAGCCCAAGACTCGCGCCCGCTTAATCATTAGCCAGGGTGGCAAGGTCCTTTTTCAGGAGCCTGAACAACCATTTGAGAGTCCTGGTGGAGCGCCCGGACAGTTTGTGAAGTTGGGTCAGATAGGACTGTCAAAAGTCCCGCCGGGGCGTTACGTATTGACTTTGGTGGTGACCGATCCGTTGGGTGACAAAAAACGCCAGATAGTAACGCGCAGTGTAGATTTTACGGTGGTAGATTTGCCGAGGAAGTAGATCCGGCTCGATGTAGCGTTCACATTCGCGCGGGGCGCTTAGGTGATAAGACTTTGCGGAAACGAGTTAATAGGCTGTGCGAAAATCGCCAAACCTCATACCGACCTTTCTCTTGATTTTCGGTATTATTTCAACCTCATCCGCGCAAAAGCAGAAGCCGCCGAACCCCGTCGGGCCAGACCCGTCCGAAGACAACATCGTGCGCGTCGAAACAACTCTCGTCACGATTCCGGTCGGCGTGCGAGATCGCAAGGGCAGATTCATCCTGAGTCTAAGTCTGAAAGACTTTCGTCTCTATGAAGATGGCGTCGAACAGGAGATCGCGTATTTTGAGTCTCCGGGCGAGACTATCAATGCGCCACCCAACTCACCAGAAAAGCCTTTCACGATAGCGCTTCTGATCGATGCAAGCGACTCCACGGAGTTCAAGCTTGAACAAATTCAAAGAACAGCGATTGCTTTCGTCAATCTGCTACGCCGCGGTGACCGGGTCATCATCGTCGCGTTCGACAAACGCGTACAGGTTTTAGCTGAAGCTACGAATGATCGGAACGTTTTGGGCGACGCCATCCGCCGAACACGTTCGGGTGGTGGTACCAGTCTGTACGCCGCGCTCGACACTGTCCTCAATGAACGCCTGAGCCGCCTCGGCGGTCGCAAAGCGGTGGTGCTGCTGACGGACGGCGTTGATACCGCAAGCAAGGGATCGACTGCCGAAAGCACAATTCGCGCGGCGGAGGAGTCAGACGCATCCATCTTCCCTATTCAGTTTTCCACCTACGCCGACTTCGCGGACAACCCGTCTCGTGAAACCTTTGGGGTTGGGAATTTTGGCGGCGTGGCCCATGTTACCAGGAGCGGCGAACCTGCGAGCGAAGCTTACAAGCGCGCCACACTCTACCTGCGCAGGTTGGCTCAGAAGACGGGCGGTCACTTTCAGTATGCGGACACCGCAAAGAACCTGGCCCTATCATTCGAGCGCATTGCCGCGCAGCTTCGCCAGCAGTACACACTCGGCTATTATCCGAGCAACAAGGCTACTGGTGGGAAGCAAAGACAAATAAGGGTGGATGTAAGCCTGCCAAAAGTAGACGTACGGACACGGAAGGGTTATGTCTACAAATCACTAAACCACTAATCGCTTTGACTTCACGAGCGGAAGCATTGAGCCACATAGCGCAAGGAAGAAAAAAAAGGGGAGAGCTTTTTCAAGCCCTCCCCCGAAAACGAAATGGCTTTCGCCAATTTCGAGGCTTAGAAGGTTATGCGAATGCCAAACTGCACGCGACGGCTGCTCAACGTCATATCCCTCTTATCGTTGAAGCGGCTGCCGACAATTCCAGCGTCCTCGATGAACGTGTCGGGAAGTGAATCCTCGGCAGCGACACCGTAGCCTGGATTTGGGTGGTTCAGCGCATTAAACATTTCCGCCCTGAATTGCACTCGAACTCGCTCGCCCACCTTCGTATTCTTAAAGATGCCGAGATTGAGATGATTGAGTGCCGGTCCGCGCTCGCTGTTGCGAGCTACGTCGCCAAATGGATTTCCGGCCCGAGATCCCATACCGGGGCCGTTAAGAATAAACCGCACGTCATTCGCTGAGACCGGTACCAGGTTGCCCGTGGTATTCAGCTCATTGAGTGACCATAAGCCGGTCGGACTGGCCACGAAAGCGCCTGGGAGAAATCCGAAGAAGCTGGCATCGACATCAGAAATGCCAACTGCGCCTCTGGGCGCCCGCGGATTTCCTCTAAAGGGCCGCACGTTGTCAAAGCCGAAAAATCCGGCGGCGAAGGAAAAGTCCTGGTAGGTGGGCAAGCCAAACACATTAAAGAACTGTGATGGCGTAAAAGTCCGCCCGCTTGCCAGCACGTAAGTGCCATTGACCTGCCATCCGCCCAGCAAGTGACCAACGAACCCCTTCTGTTCTTTGTAGAAAGGGATGTCCCAGAGAACGTTCGCCGAACTGGCGTGCGGACGGTCGTTACCGGAGAGCCCCTTTTCGTTGTTGACTACGTCAAACGGATTTGACGCGATCGCAATTTCGCCGAAGGAGAAGATCTCCGAAGCGTTATCGAGCGTCTTGCTAAAGGTATAGGAAGCACCAAGAGTGAGCTGGTTGGCCAGCCGACCATTGAAGCGTGCCTGTAGTGCATGGTAACTCGAGCTACCGGTGTTCTCGCGCCGGCGGATCAAGCCGCGCCCAGCCACAATGCGTCCGTTGCAAGCTGCCTCGTTGTCGGGCGTCAACGGGTCGTTGACGCAGGTGACAGCCGTGACACCCGAAGGTATCAGGTTTGGGAACCCTCGGAAGACGAACGGTGTAGCCCCAAAGCCGGCGCTGGTGAATCCGTCCCTCAAGTTGAGAATAAACGGATTGCGATTAGTTGTCTGGAACAGGCCGTGACCAGTGTTGCCAACATACCGAATCTCGGCGACGTTGTTGCGGTTGATTTGGCGTTGTACCCCGATTGACCACTGTCTCGAATAGGGGGCGTGGAAGTCAGCGTTGACGTCCGTTTGGGTCAGCAGCCTCGGATCGAATGTGTTCCTCTGCAGGAACGAACCCAGCGCGGTGCGCACCACATCTCCGGTTGGATTTGATGGTAAGCGGAAGCCGGGTGCCGCTGCGGTGCCGGTGTTGTTGATTTGGTTTAGGAACACGGTCGGCGCCGAGGTGGATACGTTCAACAGAATGTTGTAGAACGCTGGCTCATATGCCAACGAGAAGCCTCCGCGGATCACGGTGGCATCGTTTTCGCCGAAGAGGAATTTAGCAAAACCTCCGTCACCAAAGCGCGGCGACCAAGCGAACCCGAGACGTGGCGCCCAGTTGTTTTTGTCGACCGGAATCGACGGCACTGACCTGGCTGCCACCGGCAAACTCTGTCGCCAAAGGGCCGTGTTGGTATCGGTCTCGCGAGCTGTAGTGATTTGGTTGAGCAGATTGATCGGTGCGCCCGTGTACTCGTAACGAATGCCGAGATTCAGGGTCAGATTTTCGCGCACCTTCCAGTCGTCCTGAAAGAAGTAGAACTGATCCCTTTCCTTGTAACTAATTCTGGGTTCGCCAGCTCCGAGAGTCACAAAGTTTGGGAAGTTTTGCACGATTCGCGCCGTGGAATTGAATCGAAACGCGCCGTTAATGTTGGGTAAGAAAGGCACCGAGTTGTTCAAATCTCTGATATCAGCACCGAAGGCCAGAGTGTGTTGTCCGGTGGTCAAGGTGAAAGTATCGGCAAATTGTGCCACGCGCACCTGTCGTCCTTGCGGCAGGTTAGTCGCAGGGCCAACCGACTGAAGGGTCACTCCGGCTGAAGTGATGCCCGTAAAAGTGATGTTGGTGAACGACTTGTCAATAAGACCTGCGTCGGGAATGCAGCCGGTAAGCGGCGCTGTGCAGCCACCCCCGAAAATCACGGAGAGTTTCTGATAGGCCGCTCTGAAATCATTGACGCCATGGCTGCCCACCTGGCGGGTCCATGAGCCGTTCAAGTTTTTACTGCTAAACGGAATATCACCAAAGAAGCCATTGGATTGACTAACAAATCCGGTTTCAGGGGATTCCTGGAAGCGATACTTCACGTTAAAGCTGTCGTTGGTAGTCGGATTGAAGTCGCCTCGCAGGCCATACTCTTTTTGGTCATATGGCAAGGGAAGGTCGTAGACCGGAAACGCGGTGGGAACAACCACGGCGTTGGCGCCGGTACAGGCCAGCGCTGGATCGCGCGGGAAGCACAAAGTCCCGGTTGGGTTGTTCACGTTTGGCCGGGCAGTGGGCTGGATCGCGAAAACGCTCTGGTTCACCAATGCCGTGATGGCCGGGTTACCGGGAAACGCGGCAGCAAGCTGCGCAAGCCCCGCTTTGGTGATGGCCGGGTTTCCGGCCTCAAAAGCAAACTGCTCCCGTTGCCGAATCAGTTGGGTGTCAAGGAAGAAAAAGACCTTGTTCTTCACGATCGGCCCGCCAAAGGTGGCGCCGAAAACGTTGCTGATAAATTTGTCACGGCGGCCGCGATTTGCATCAGCGCGCTGCTGATTCGTCTTGGCATCAAGCGCGCTGGAGTTGCGGTGAAACTCGAACGCTGATCCGTGAAACTCGTTGGTGCCGCTCTTGGTTACATAGTTGATTATCGCGCCTTGATTACGGCCATACTGCGCCGAGTAATTAGTGGTGATAACCTGAAATTCCTGAACTGCGTCCGCATTCGAGATGAAGAAGTTTGGCCCACCGATGGTCAGGTCGTTGTTGTCCGTTCCATCCAGGGTAAAGTTATTGGAGCGCGCGCGATTACCGTTTACTGAAAGCGTCACGCCGTTAGAGTTGACGTTGCCAAATCCGGGGACTACACCAGGCGCCAACAAGGCCAGGGTGTCAAGACCACCGCCGGCTGCGTTGGACGGTAGTTCTTCGACCTTGCGAGTTTCGAAACTGGCAGAGATCTGGGAGTTTGTCTGGACGATTTCTTCCGTGTTCCCAGTTACCGTCACGGTTTCCGTCGGAGACCCCACGGCCAGGTCGATTCTAAGGTCGGTGTCAGTGCCGATGCGTATATCAACCCCAGTAACGACCTTGGTGCTGAACCCTGCGGTTGGGGCAACCGTGATCGAGTACTTGCCTGGAGGCAGGTTGGAAACTGTGAAGCTTCCCTCATTGCTTGAAGTGGAGTTGTATTCAACTCCGGTTGTTTCGCTTTTTACAGTCACCGTTGCCCCGGTGACAGCCTGTCCATTAGGGTCAATAACGGTGCCTTTCAGCGTGCCAGTGGTGGCTTGGGCCATCACCGGCAGGCTAAAGAGAAAAATCGTCGTCACGAGCGAGAGCGTCAGCGCAGCAAAGCGCGCACACGATTTCGCCAGGGGTTTTCTCATCATTTTGCGACCTCCTCGGTGTAAGTGGTTAACCTCAAGGCTGGAGAAACCAAGAACAGTTTTCTCCCAGCCATTCATTGCAGCATCCCGATCATGTTTCGTACCTGATCGACATTGGCTGCATTCGGAGCATCATCCAGGTAAAGCTGAAACGACTTGCGTGCTAAAACCTTGTTACCCTTATTCCAATAGAGCTGACCCAATTGAAAATTCGCTAAGGCGAAGTGAGCGCCTCCAAGTTCATAAGCTGTTTTCAGGTCCTTCTCGGCACGGTCTAAACTGCCAAGGGCCATGAAGGCCATCCCGGAATACAGTCTGGCAGCAGGTGAGAGCGGCTCAATCGACAAGGCCCTTTCGAGAGTGGTTGCAGCTTCCGGGAACTGATGCTGCTGAACGAGCACAATCCCGAGGTTGAGGAGGGGATTGAAGGAATTGCCGTCGATCTCGATCGCCCGGCGCAACTCCTGGGCTGCTTCATCGAGCTTTCCCTGACCTAAGAGCTGGGCGCCAAGGTCGTTATGAGCCATGGCGAAATTTGGATAGAGCGCAATGGCGCGCCGCAGGTGGAGAACAGCTTCGTCGGCCTTTCCTTCCCTCGTAGCCTTAGTGGCCTTATCGAATTCTTTCCGGGCGCTTGAGGGTATTTCGACCCCAAGGTTAAAGGCCGACACAGTCTTCGCAGCCGCCGGGGAGTTTCGATCGGTCGATTTTTTCTCCTTTAGGGTTGGGGAAACCACCGATGGGACTCCTTTATGAACTTGCACGGCCTCCGTGCTGGGCTCAAACTTCAGGCGATCGGTCGGATCGATTTCGATCTGATAATTACCTGGCCGCAGATCCTCAAATTCAAATTGGCCCTGGCTGTCGGTATAGATCACTGCAACGGTTCCGCGCAGCGTCTGCAACGTTACCTTGACGTTCGAGCTGACAGGGTTACCACCAGGCAGCCATACCCTTCCGCGAATGCTGCCAAATGCGGATGGATCTGTTTCGGTTTGGCTTGGACTTTCCGGCCTTCCAGCTTGTGCCTTTGTGATGGCGGCTGTGGCTGACAATCCCACCAGCATCGAACAGATAAGAAAGTAGCGAGAAATCGCTGACATGAGCGTTAAACCGCAGGAAGCAATGCGTATGCCCTATCAGCAATCAAGACTAAGTTGACTTATTGCAGGAGGTTACATCTTTCCGGCTGACGCCGACGGCCAAAAACTTGGATGTCGATCCGAATTTTTGTAGGGCGTAGCGGTCTTAGAACGAGAGGGGCCAGACATAACTCTTAGGTCTGGTTGGGTGCGAACATAGGATCAGAGGGGCTGGACCTTTATCACCTCAAACTCAAAATGGAGTTCCTTGCCGCGGAAAATGTAGCTCAGGTAAAACTCCCAAAACTTTCGCGTGAACCGCCAACTCGGCCAGTGCTGGTCCAGGTTGGTGATGAACTCGACGCCCAGTGCGCGCCAAAGATTAGCCAGGCTGACGTAAGTGCGAATGGGCCGAAGCTCGACGGTTGTGTAAAAAGGAAACGGAGTGCGCTGGGGCATGAAACAGGTGAACGAGTAACTATTCAAGTGATTACGGTGCGTGGGATCGGTTGGCCAGTCAGGGTTTGTGTAATGGGGAGTGACGATTTTGATCCGGCCGCCCGCTCTTGTAATCCGATGAAGTTCGGTCACGAAGGACATTACGTCCGGAACGTGTTCGATCACATGGCGGCAGATGATTTCGTCAAACTCGTTGTCGGAAAACGGATAGGGCACAACGCCGAGATCATGAATCACATCCGCGTTGGTTCTGGGGTTTGAGTCGATTCCGATGGCGCCGGGATACTTATTCTGTCCGCATCCGACGTCGAGAATCTTCGGCGTGACTACAGAGGACGATGTTACGGGGGCAATCATGTGTCGCAGGATTGGTTATCTAACGTGCGCTGGCCTTTCCGCTATCGCAGGCCCGCCCGCTACCCCGACGAGTCGGGGTTCTGACAAGAAGAGGAATTGACCGAACGTCTTGAGATCCAAAGGATAAACGGGCAAGCCAAGCTGCTGTGACAGGTCGGCGAGCTTCATTCCGTCCAGCATGATCTCTTCATCGCTTTTGAGTGTGGTTTTGGGAATGATCACAAAGTCGCCACTGATGCGTTCGCGAGCCGCCAGAAGATCGCCGCCCGTCAGCAGGCCGGCGACAGAAACATCGCCGCCGAAATATTTATTCTCCACGCCAACGACCTTTATCTGTGTTCCAAAACGAGCATTCAAATCCGCGATGAGCGGTTCGAGCACCGGCGCGAAGAGCATACCGGTTAACAGTGTGCCTCGGAGTTTTTCCGGTTTCGGTAATGGCTGTCGTTCGAGTCGTTTAATCAGCTTCGCGAATTCGTTGCTGAACGATCGCACCATGCCAATGCCATCTTCAATCTGCGGATACTCGCCGTAGTGCGCGCGTGACGGAACCTTTAATCCGGCCTTGAGATAGATTTCGTCACCCAAAAACGCAAAGGTCTTGCCGAGCCGTTTGCGCAAGTCTCGCTGAATCGCGCCGACTTCAGTAATGATTTGGCGGCAGAATTCAGGGGTGACTGCGGTTAGCCGCGCATCGGTGTTGTAGCGAGTCAGGCCCAGGGGGACGATTGCCACGCTGGTTACGCGGGGAAACTCCGCGGCGAGATCGCTGATTGTGCGGCGCAGTATTTCGCCATCGTTAATGCCCGGACAGAGCACTACCTGTGCGTGGATTTCGATGCCCGCGTCCAGCATGCGGGTCATCTTTTCGGAAATGTCGGCGCGTTGTTCGTCAACCCCAAGAAGGTAGGCGCGCACAGCGAGGTCAGTGGCATGAACTGAAACGTACTGAGGCGACAGCCGCTGCTCAACAATGCGCTTCATCTCGTCTTCGGTTAGCGAGGTGAGCGTAGTGTAGTTACCATACAGAAACGACAGGCGTACGTCTTCGTCCTTGATGAAAAGAGATGGCCGAGCGTCCGCCGGGTTTCCGTTACAGAAGCAAAAGATGCACTCATTGGCGCATTGGCGCGGCACGATTTGCTCGAAGCTGAGGCCAAAATCCTCGCCTTCGCCGCGCTCGATTTGTAGTTCCCAGTCCTCGCCGTTGCTCTTCTTAACGTCGAGCACGAGCTCAGTTTCACCGGCCGTTTGGAAGCGAAAGTCGAGATAATCGCGGACCACCCGCCCGTTGACCTTGATAATGCGGTCGCCCGACTCCAGTTCCAGCTCTTCGCCAATGCTGTCAGGCGACACTCCGGCGATTTCCACGCCGCGCCGCCGAATGCTGGTTACTGCCGGAGCTACTGCAAACTCGTACATGTGGAGAATAATGTCCGACAAACTTTGGTTTGTCGAGGAGGGTCGCCCGAATATTCTCCGAACGTGATAGTGCCCTTATCCACCCCAAGTCCTGATGGTCCTGCACTTTTGCGAACAAAATCAGGCAATGTTATTGACAATTCCTGCTCGCTTTGTTAGTTATGCAGCGCGTTTTAATTCCATCCTAAGTTTTAGTTGATTTCCGGCTTTCTCCAAGCTGAGTCTGAGAGTTTGACCCAATGAATAACAAGCTGAAACCAGCGCTGCTCGGTGGACTGCTCGTTGGTCTCCCCTCCGCAGTCTTATCCATCGTCCCGATTGCCAATTGGTGCTGTTGCATTTGGAGTATTGCCGGGGGCGTGCTCGCGGGTTTTCTTTATATAAAGAGCTCGCAAACTCCGGTCAGTGTGGGTGAAGGCGCCATGGTCGGTGGCTTGGCAGGTGCGGTTGGAGGAATTATTTATTTGATCATCGCGCTACCGATCGCCCTCGTCTTTGGAATGGCCATGATGCAGGCGCAGTTAGCTCAAACCGGGGTTGATCTTCCTGTTTCCCCGTTTCTGCTGATGATTTTAGGGGGAATAATCACCGCGATCTTTCTCGCGATACTCGCGACGCTGGGAGGGCTTCTTGCCATTCCTATCTTTGAGAAACGCAAAGGTAACGGTGTTCCGCCGCCGCCCCAGAATTTTGGTGGAACTCCAGGCCAGTACGGCACTGGTCTCTAACGGTCGAGCTCGAATTCTGAGTTCGCAAATCTAAACCTGGACTTAAGTTAACTTTAGGAGAAACGAATAGATGTCACAACAATGGACTCCCCCGTCGGCGGGTGGCGCGCCGGAGAGCGTTCCAAACTATCTGGTGCCCGCAATTCTTTCTTTGTTCTGTTGCTGGCCGCTTTCAATCGCAGCCATCATCTTTGCGACGCAGGTGAACAGTAAGGTCGCCGCGGGAGATATCGCCGGGGCCCAGGATGCCTCTAAGAAAGCCAAGATGTTTAGCTTCATCGCGATTGGCCTGGGCGCAGCCGGAATCCTGATCTACATCATCTTCATCGTGTTCATCGGCGGGATGAGCGCAATAGGCAACATGTAAGGTGGTTAACGGGCAGCGGAGTGAGACTGCCTTGTAGCGTCTCACTCCGTGGCTGTTCACGTCTGGTAAGCCATCAAAACTAAGCAGTTGGGAGAATCGAATTTAATGTCCAGATACTGCACAAAATGCGGCGCAACCAATGATGACACTGCGCAATTCTGCGTAAGCTGCCAGGCGCCTATGAGTCCCGCAAGTGGTGGTTATCAGCCGATGCAGTCGGTTAACGCGGGAGGCTCCGGATCGATGACAGACTGGAAAACTTTGGGCGCTGATAAAAAGATCACCGCGGGCATCTGTGGAATTCTGCTGGGCGCCTGGGGGATCCATAAATTTATCCTCGGTTACACGACGGAAGGAATTATTCAGATCGTCATCACGCTGCTAACCTGTGGCATCGGCGGGATCGTGGGAATCGTCGAGGGCATTATTTATCTGACTAAATCTGATGAAGAGTTTGTCAGGACCTACATTCAAGGCAAGAAAGGCTGGTTCTAACCGCACAGGCCTTTGAGTTCGTTCCTATCCGGGCATGCTGCATGAGACGACGGAATCGTCCAGGGCATGCCCGGTTTTTTGTTTGAGCCGCTGCGTGGTCTTGATTCGGAAGAGTAACGATCCACGAAGCCACACGAAATAGCACTAACTGCTCTTAGTGAAGTTTCGTGATCACCGGCGCTTTAGCGAATCAGTCCTTCGCGTCGAACAATTGAACCAGCGTGTCCCGCATTTCTTTTTCGCGCTCGCGAGCAGCACCAAACCAAACGTTTCTGACGATTCCCTGGCGGTCCACAAACAACACCGTCGGGGTGCCGATTATTTTGTACGGCTCCAGGGAAGCGCCGGTTTGGGCGATGTCGATGGGAAGTTTGAGATATGAGATATAGTCGCGCGAGTCCTGGTCCGAATCCGGTAAGATCGCCAGTGACTTTACGTTGCGTTTTGACGCTTCTTCAAGCAACTGGCGGTAGAAGGGAGCGCTCGAGGTGCAAAAAGCACAGTCCTTCTTCAAAAAAAAGACCAGGCTCTTCTGATTCTGCGCCCAATCGATATTTGGAACATTCAGTTTTTCTCCCGCTTGAATTCGCGGCCGGTTGTCAGGACTTGGCTGATGCGGAAAGAAGTTTCGTTTGACGAAGACTCCCGCGGCTACAACGACGGCGACCGCGATAAGGATTTGCGTTCCCAGCTCGATGTTGGACCTAAGATTATTTGACATGAGGATTTCAGTGTGGGATAGGGGTCTCCCACATCTCGGTGGATTAACGGGCGACTCCTATTTGTCTAGTACAGCGTCGGCGATTGCCAATGTCGCAGTGGCGCGAGGTCCGAGGTTTTTGAAGCTCTTTGCCAAATCTATTGAGCGATGAAAATCGTCCTCGGAGAGCAACCGGAAAGCTTTTGAAACACTGTACTCCTTGCCGCCGAAGGCAAACAATTTATTGTGCCGAGCCGTCATCAGAATGAATGGGATCTCATCCCTCGCTCCGGTAAACTTTTCAGTCGAGTTGGCTGCTTTTACTGCTTCGTCCATCAGCTCCCAGGCGCGATTTCGATCGGCGAGAAGAAACTGCGTGGCCACTCCGATTAGCAATATTCCCCGGTCGGGCGTGCTCGCATCAATGCGTCGCGCCTCAACTGCGGCATCCTCCAACAGCTCGAGGGAACGCGGGCGATCGGACTTCATGAGTAGCCGCGCAGCCTCTGTGTAAGCCCACGTGCGTTGGCTGTGGGTCAACTGCCCGGACTTTGCCAACCGGGCCGCTTCCGCCGCTTCCTTGTTTCGAAGCGATATTCGCACAGATTCAAAATCCACGAATCGACGCACCTCGGCTCGAAGACCGCTCTCATCTATCTTATCCGCCACATCCTTTGCCTGGATGTCGCTTTGACTCGCCAGGCCGACAGCGGTATCAGCGTATATTGCATCGCGCTCGCTCGAAGTCTTAGCGCGATCAACGCGATTCTGCATTGTTTCAAGAGCCTTGCTGCCCGTTTCTTCCTGGACGAGGCCGGCGGTTAATAAGGAACTGGTCGAAGCTTTTGGGGGTCCCCCCAAGGCAGAGAAGTGCGCCCGCAGCGCAGCCGCTGTTTCAGGCGCGTGTCGATCGAAGAGTGGAAGCAGTCGCACCATAACCCTTCGCTTCCCTTGGAGGCCCGAAGAGGTGAAGTCCTGGTCGGGGGGTGGCGATGGCCTTAGCAGAATGGCGCCGCTTACTTCAAAGAACCTTTTAAGCAGCGCCGGAGATAGATTGGGAAGATTAAAATTATAAGATTCCAGTCCTGTAAATCTGCCGCCGCCATCAGCATTGAACGTCACATAAAAGCCGGGAGTGAAAGCATAGGAAGACAAACCCGAGACGGTGTTCGCATCGGCGGACGGATCGAATTGGGCCCGAGCGAGGAGCAACGCAAATCGCTGGTCCGCAGCCTCAGGATTCTTCGCGCGGAGAGCGGAAAGAAAGCCGATCGAATGTTTACTCACTTGATCGAGCACCGGCGCGGCAAATTCCATTGCCCGCTGAACCTGCCCGTCGTCCAGCAACTTCCACGCAACCAGTAGTCTCTTGGTGACTGCGTCCGAGATTGACCAGCCGTCGTTGGATCGCCCACTCTTCGCATGTTCTGTCTCCCGCTCGGTATCTTTAGTCAGTTTTGCGAAGAACTCTTCACTGAGTGCCCGGTCCCGGCCCGCGGCCAGATTCATGACCTCGTAACGCAAGTCGCGTCCACTGGCCCGCCTGAGGGCAATTACGACCGGGGGCGGATTATCTTTCGTCTTTATAGTTACTTCTTCCGCGTCACCCTTTTCCGCTGCCTCCCAGGCGCGGCGAAACAACTCTCGGGCTGTAGTATTGTCGGCGTTCCACAAGACGTCGGCGCTGCGCGCAAGTACACGCGGCCTCAACGCCAGATCGAAATCACTGCGCGCTTCATCCGCAGTCGAAATAACGAGCGAAATAGCAAAAGCGCGGCGCTCATCTTCCTTTGGGACCGGCTCGCCAGTGTTGTTTTCTTCTTTCGCCTTAGCTTGAGTTGTTTCGACTGGCGATTTCTGCGCCAAGGTCGGAGGTACAGGCACCCATAAACATAGGAGTGAAATGCAGATCAACTCCAGCAGGGTGCCTTTACCGGTATATACGAGTCGAGTTGGCATAACTACACGGCGTTGCATTCACCGACGGGAGCCCCTGTGCAAAAATACCCGTCCGTCTGATGAATACAACACTTCTGACAAATGGTGCATCCCTGCTCCTGGTTCCAATTCCAGCAGCCAGGGGGATCACAATCCCATCCTGGGCCTGAGCCTTGGCCGGGGACAGGCGCGGCGAACGTGCTCAGCACGAATACGAGAGCCAGCACATTTAACATGTCACGTTTCGGCTCGGAAGGACACACACTCTTATCCAGGCACTTTAGACTTCATGTCGCGCTCCCGTGTTAGTCTAGCTGTCTCATGACTCTTGACCAACTAGTTTACCGGCGCCTGACGGTAATTTTTATCTGGCTGACACTGTCTGCTGGAGCAATCTATCTATTGATTTTTGAGCCCGGCCGCACGGGTTTCTTTCCCGCCTGTCCGTTTCGCCTGGTGACTGGATTCGCCTGTCCGGGCTGTGGCAGCACGCGCGGGATGTACGCGCTCCTGCACGGCGACTTGATCACGGCTTTCAAGTTCAATCCGTTTATGGTGGTGGCGCTGCCGTTTCTGATTTATGTGCTGCTGCGCCACACCAATGCCGTCATGCGCGATCGACCGATCAATCGAAACCGGCTCGAAGCAAAATACATCTGGATGCTATTCGTCGGCATTCTCGCCTTCTGGATCTTTCGCAACACACCGTTTTATCCATTTCCTATTTGACAAAGCTGGGAGCGCAGACATCTTGTCTGCAATGAGCGCGAAGCGCGAAAAGGCGTCTTGTTTACCAAGCACCGAACTTCGCGTGCTTCGCCCGCGTTGCAGGCAGGACGGCACCCCACGCGGGCTGCCCGCGCGGGGACCCCGGGATGCCTGCGCTCCCAGCGTCTGCTATCCTGATCAACCTTCGATGGTCGAGACAGATACAAACCTTAAGGAACGCGTCCGCGCTTTTTGGCAGGCGAATCCCTGCGGGGTGAAGTTTGCCGACGCGGCGCCGGGCACACGGCATTTTTTTGAACTGGTCGAAGCGCATCGCTACACGAAAGAGTGGCACATACCCGTCGCGGCAGACTTCGCGAGTGCGCGCGGCTTGAAAGTGTTGGAAATTGGGTGTGGGTTGGGAACAGATGGGGCGCAGTTTGCCGAAGCAGGTGCGGATTACACGGGCGTGGATCTTACGGAAGCGGCGGTTGAATTGGCGCGGCAGCGTTTTGAGTTATTCGACCTGGCCGGAAAGTTTCAAACGGCCGATGCCGAAAGCCTCGACTTCGCCAACGATAGTTTTGATCTGGTCTACTCGCATGGCGTCCTGCACCACACTCCGGACACACAGAAGGCTATAGACGAAGTCCATCGCGTGCTGCGCCCAGGCGGTCGCGCGGTGGTTATGCTTTACCATCGCGATTCGTACAACTATCGCGTGAACATTTCGGTGCTGCGTCGCTGGGGCGCGCACTTGCTGAATTCGGAGACGGGAATAAAGCTGGTTCATCGCATAACCGGCGAACCGTTGGATTCGCTGCGACAGCATGCCCAACTTCTCAAAACTGAGAAGCAGTCGTATCTATCGCCGGCGGAATTTCTGAGCCAAAACACGGACGGCGCCGGCAACCCGCTGGCGCGAGTATATTCGCGTCAGGAGGCGCGCGAGTTGTTCAGGAAGTTTTCGGAAGTGGCGGTGAAAACCTATTTTTTGAACAAGCGTTGGCTGCCGTTGATTGGAAGTGTCTTGCCTCGATCTCTGGAGGCGCGACTTGCGGCGCGCTGGGGCTGGCACTTGTGGATTTATGCGACTAAGTAACTCTTGTTCGCCATTTTCAACAGTTTATTTCTAGCTATGAAGAACATTCTTGTAACAGGCGGTGCAGGGTTCATTGGTTCGCACCTTGTCGATCGCTTGCTCGCCGACGGCGAATGGCAAGTAACTGTAGTCGATGATTTCAACGACTTCTACGATCCAGCCATCAAGCACGCGAACGCGAACCGCGCCGCCACGAACCCGAACTATCGTTTAGTCGAAGCTGACATTCGCGATCAGGCGGCGCTTAAGAAAGTTTTCGAGGACGGGCGGTTTCAAAGCATCGTTCACCTCGCGGCGCGTGCGGGCGTGCGACCATCTCTGGAACAGCCGCAGCTCTACGCCGAAACAAATATCAACGGCACCTTGAATCTTTTAGAGTTGGCACGCGCGCACGGCATCAAGCAGTTTGTCTTCGGCTCGTCGTCTTCGGTTTACGGAATCAACGCGAAGGTTCCTTTCGGCGAAGACGATCCGATTCGCCAACCAATTTCCCCTTATGCGGCGACAAAGGGCGCCGGCGAATTGCTCTGTCACACGTATACACATCTCTACGGCATTCGCACGGTGTGTCTGCGGTTTTTTACCGTCTATGGGCCACGGCAGCGTCCCGATCTCGCCATTCATAAGTTTGCGCGACTGATTAGCGAGGGGAAACCAATTCCGGTTTTCGGCGATGGCACGACGCGCCGGGATTACACTTTTGTTGACGACATCATTGCGGGCGTGCGTGCGTCGATTGATTACGTGGCCGACTCGGCGAAGAGTGACTACGAAGTGATCAACCTGGGCGAGTCGCGCACGGTCGAGTTGCGTGAATTGATTTCACTACTGGAGAAGGAGTTGGGCATGCAGGCTGTGATTGATCGCAGGTCCCTGCAACCTGGCGACGTACCGCAAACGTTTGCCGACATTTCCAAAGCGCGTGATTTGCTCGGGTACGATCCGCAGACGCAGATTGAGGACGGCATTAAGAAATTCGTTGAATGGTTCCGCGAGAACCCGGCGTAGCGGTTGAACGCTTATCCTGGGGCTATTATATTTCGCTTTCAGCCCAAAGCAGATGCGACCCATGTCGACCACCACTAACATCATCGAACCACTGCCGCAGGAGATGCAGGCGCATACCTACTCGATCATGAATGAGGTCGAGCAGGCGCATTGGTGGTTTGCCGGACGGCGCAGAATTATCGAGAGCTTTCTCAAGCGCATTTGTCGCGGCCTCGCACGCGACGACTCGGCTGCAGTTAACGCCGCGGAAAGCAGTCCTCCGCCAGCGTCTCTGAAAATCCTGGATGTTGGCTGCGGCACGGGCGCGAACCTGGAAATGCTGGCGCAGTTTGGCGAAGCCGCCGGAGTGGATGTCTCGGCGGAGGCTCTGGCCTTTTGCCGCGCGCGGGGATTGGCAAACGTTAAGCAAGGCGAGGCGGAGCATCTGCCTTACGAAGATGGCGCGTTCGATCTGGTAACCGGGCTCGATGTGGTAGAGCATCTCGATGACGATCGCGCAGGCTTGAAAGAGATGCCTCGGGTGCTGCGTCGCGAAGGGCGCGCGCTGGTGTTCGTTCCGGCTTTCATGTTTTTGTGGGGCGTCCAGGACGACATCAGCAACCACCGCCGGCGTTATACGCTCGCCGAACTTAAGGACGTAGTGAAGAAGGCTGGTTTCGAAGTTGAGCGCGCAACTTATGTAAACATCACTTTCTTTGCGCCGATCCTGCTCGGCCGGCTCTTGATGCGGGCGACAGGTTTTCGCCCGGCCTCGGAAAACAATCTTACGATCGGATTTCTGAATGGCGTGTTGGGGAAGATATTTGGCGCGGAGAGTTTGCCGCTGCGACACATGGGCCTGCCCTTCGGAGTTTCCATAATCTGTGTTGCACGAAAAGTTGAGTAGGACAGTCATTCCTGTCTGTCCCTGATTTGGTTGAAACCGAGGACGGCTGATCCTGAGCCCTCCCTGACGGTCGGGCTTCTGCTTGGAATACCCGCTTCTAAACCCCAGGATTGGCTGTATGAAACTTTACGACGAAGAAGAAGACACACTGTTGGTAAATCCTCCGGCGTTGCCAGGCGACGGCGGCAGGCCAGACGTTTCAATATTCCTTCCGGTATTTAACGAAGAGCCAAACCTTCCTCCGCTACACGCAAAACTCGACGAGGCCTTACAAGCTTTGGGTCGCACCGCGGAAATTATCTACGTTGACGATGGTTCGTCTGACGGAAGTTTGAAGGTCTTGCGAGACATCGCGCGGCTCGACCGGCGCGTACGCGTCGTCGCGTTGAAACGAAACTACGGTCAGACCGCGGCGATGGCAGCCGGAATTGACGCGGCCAAGGGACAGGTGCTGATTCCGATGGACGCCGATCTGCAAAACGACCCGGCGGATATCGTTCGGTTGCTGGAGAAACTCGACGAGGGTTATGACGTGGTTTCCGGTTGGCGCAAAAATCGGCAGGACAAAATAGTAACGCGCAAGATTCCATCGATGATTGCCAATCGCCTGATCTCCTGGATTGGCGGCGTGCCGCTGCATGATTACGGCTGCACTTTGAAAGCTTACCGGCTCGAATCGCTCTCGAGCGTGCGTCTCTATGGCGAGATGCATCGCTTTATTCCCATCCTCGCTTCCTGGGAAGGCGCGCGCGTGGCGGAGCTGCCGGTGGCCCATCATCCGCGCACGATGGGCAAATCCAAGTATGGGCTTTCGCGCACGTTCAAAGTCGTCTTCGATCTGATGACGATCAAGTTTATGGCGTCGTATCAAACGAA
>JANMVC010000511.1:0-9033 GCA_031392315.1 Pyrinomonadaceae bacterium
CTTGGAGTAGTCCCGGCCGCCGACCATCGCCACAATCTCGCCCGTCTTCGCGTTCATGGCCACGAGGGCGGCTTGGAGCGTGCCCGGCGCAAATCGTTTCCCCTGCACTTTGTCGAGCGCCGCCAGTTGTTTTGAAACGGCCGCGTAAGCCGCGCGTTGCAAGTCGAGATCAATCGTGGTGTAGATGCGCAGATGCTCCGCAGCGCCGGTGCCGGCCACGATGTCGGCAAGTTGGTTCTGAACATAGTCGGCAAAATACGGCGCATCGGAAACGTCGACGCGGCCTTTTGACGAAGACACTTGCAGCGCCGACTGTTTCGCCTGGCTCGCTTCGTCAGCGGTTATCGCGCCCGTTTCCGCCATGCTGTCCAGCACCTGGTTGCGCCGCGCCGTGGCCGTATCGAGATCGCGATAGGGGTTGTAACGGTTAGGGCTGCGAATAATGCCCGCCAGAAATGCCGACTCCGGCAGCGTCAGCGTCGTCACATCCTTGCTGAAATAAGCGTCGGCAGCTTCGCCAAATCCGTTTATGGAAAATCCCGACTGCTGGCCCAGGTAAACCTGATTCGCGTAAAGCGAAAAGATCTGCTCCTTGGTTAGCCGCGTCTCCAGAATCACTGACATGTAAGCTTCCGCAGCCTTGCGCCGCAGCGTCTTCTCAGGTGACAGCAAAAGGTTCTTAACCAATTGCTGCGTGATGCTGGAACCGCCTTGCCTTGCGATAGGTGAATTTGGATCGCTGTCGTAACGACGGATGAACGCCCGAATGATCCCGCGGATGTTCACGCCGTAGTGTTCGAAGAAGGATCGATCTTCGGTGACTGTAATTGCCTTGATCAGGTGCGGCGGCAGGTCGTTGAAACCGATCACTTTGCGCTTGGAACGATCGCGTCCGGTCACCGAACTGATCAGTTCCGGTTCCAACCAAACTTTTTCCAGCCGCGCGTTGTCGTCGAGTTGGGCCAGCGAACTGATCGACTTTCCGGTCCGGGAGAATGCGACGCGCACGCGTTGAAACTGAAGCTGGCCATCGACAGTTATGTTGTCGCTCGGTTCGACATCGACAATGCCCGAGCTGACGTAGTAGCGTCCGCGCGCTTTGTCGGCCTGCTGCGTCTTCTCCACATAGCCCGCGCGCTTGAGAAACTCAATCAGGCGCTCGGGCGTCATTGCCTGGCCCACGCGGAGTTGCTTCGGCGCCGCGTAGATTCCGGCGGAGCGCGTGTAGACTTCGCCCGCGAGCAGGTTGTCGATCCTCGCCGAGAAAACTGTCCAGTAATAGATTGCGAAACCAAAGACGACGATCAGGATGAGCGTGATGGGAATGAGAACGATGGGACTGAGTAGTCGCCGCAACAAACGACGCCGGAAGCTCACTTCCGGTTCAGCGTAAGAAACGATCCGCGATTGCGGCCCGCGGGTTTTCTTCGGCCGCGTTCCGCCTGGCGGTTTTCCTTCGGGGTATTTAATTGGCACTCTCGGCGTGTTCTACCTAGCTAAGCGACAGGAGACTCAGTTTGGAGTACCGCCTTCAGGCGGGTTTTCATTTTCAGCGACTCAACCGCCGGAATCTAAAGCCCGCCTGAAGGCGGTACTCCAAACTATGATGCTACCCCCTGCCATCGGGAGTGTCCACCCTGACCCGCTGTGTAACGCAAACTGTTAGTTTGCGGACCGTTCTTCAATATCAACTAGCGCCGCAAACTAACAGTTTGCGTTACAAAGGTAACCAGCGAGTTGGGTTTGAGAAACTCACGAGTCTCGTTCTTCAGATTGCGAGGATTACTCTGAAGGTTACAAGGTTGGTTCTTTCGGTCGCGCGCTTGGTTCCGCAGATTGCGAGGTTGGTCCCAAACCCCTGAGACTGTGCTGGCTCGTATGACGGGTCTATTCAAAGTCGCTGGAAATTTGCTCCCAGCCCTGGTCTAAGATCTGCGCCATGCAGTTTTCTAAAGCTCGCCGTCCCGCCGCGTCAGGTTCGGTCCACCATGACCAATGGATATGGATCTTGAGCGAAATTAATCCGCCCTCGTTATAGAACGCTAAACCAATGGGTGGCTCGAAAGGCGCCGCCAGCACCGGACCGCATACCCAATGCGTGCTATCGACGACGCGGACAGGAACTTCAACTGGTCCCATCTCTGACTCCAACGTAAGCTTCGCCTGGCCTTCGGGATCGCCATAAATGCGAGCACAGGTGGATCGGAAACAAAGATCCGACCAGGCAGTGATAGTTCCAGCCTTGCCGCAGTCCTGATTTAGCGCCGTCTCAATCCAGCTCAGCAGGCTCTGCCGATCAAGCCTCAGCGTCTCAGAGATCACAGCACCCACGTACATGGGACTAACCGATAGTTCGTCTTCGAGCGACGCGGCAACAAGTTGCCAGGATCGAATAGCGGGACAGCTCGGATCTTGAGGTGAGCGGATTTCAGGGTTGGTACCCACTAAATCAAGGTCAGCCGTCAAAGGTTCAACAACCTCCCGCAATGTGTCCAGCGCGTCCAACGCGACCCCCGCGAGTTCGCTCTCCGTGGGAATCTCGTCCGGCGCCACCCATTGCAGGGCGACTATCCAACCGGGGGGGGAATTTATCCTGCCGTGATTCATTTCGGCCGCTTCCTAACGAATTGATCGGGGTTAAGGAACTACTGTCCACGTGCCGCCGCTGTTTCGAATGCTCCCCACCAACGAACCGTCCATATTCACAACATGCACCTGACTTAACTCGCCGGAGCGCGGAATTCTTGGGAGATTATTTATGGTGTCCTGCAACACGCTCCCTGGCGGGCTAGTCCGGCCATCGGCCTCGACGATCCGATAGGTCCCATCAGGATTCATGAGGCGTCTCCGCCCCCTGCCCAGTGATGTGGACGCACGCACGGTAACTCGAATAGTGACCTCGGCGGCGCCTTGGGTACCACTTGTTATCTTGTCGATCCCGTGGTTGATTCCAGCCGTTAAGTCTCTGAAAGTGTTCAAGGTTGCTGGAGCTGCACCACTGCCCGCCAACGTACGAACCTCGATATTTCGCAACGTATTACCGGCGGCGTCTTCGACAGCCATGTCAAACGACTTCGTCCCTACCGGCACGCGAGCGTCGCCGCCGATGCGAACGCGTTGACCGGCACCCAGAGTTTGTGCGACCCGCTGCGCCTCGCGCAATTCGCCGATTGAGTTGAGCAAGTCTGCTCCCTGTTTGTTCATGCGACTGATAGTGAAATACACCCAGTCGTCGAAACCTACGATTAGTCCGGGACCTTCGAGCGCCAGCGTGTCCAGTATGGTTCGCATAGCGGCTTCACCGCCGGCCAGGAAGACACTAGCCAGACCTCGCGGCGTCAGGCGGATGAGCTGTGCAGTCCCTGCGGCGCCAAAACGACCAAGGGCGGTGATCAACCCTTCGACCTGGGCCACCCCGCCGGTGCGAGTGAGAACTATGTCGCACGCACTCAACTCGCGCAAGCCGAGTCCCAAATCCATCATGTCGCCGACGCGCGCCACCGGCACACCAGCATCGACCAGAGCGTTTATGGGACTCGAGTAGCGACCGGCATATTCGATGATGGCCTGGGCGCGAGTAACGTCGCTCACTGCCGCGACCAGCCGGTTCAAACGTTGCGGCGTCATGCCTGACATGAGCGCCTGTTCGACGACCTCGGGGTTTATGCCTCTATCCAGCAACGCATCGAGTAGTCCGTCCGGATCAAAACGCGTCCTGATGCGCTGTCGCGCGGCGGCACCACGCAACGCGGCAGCTTCCGCACCGGTCGCCTCACGCAGCGCCTGGCGCAGCGCTTCCTCCTCACTCAAACCCGTCCGGCGCAAGACATCAGCGCGTGTGCGAATGCCTCGAGTGGCGGCGCCGAGGGCCAGCAAGTCCATCAACAGGCGCAGGCCATCGCCTTCAAGTGACGCCGCCATACGTGCGCTGTTGCTCTGCAGGGCGATGGCACTCCCCGAATTGCCGACTGCGGCAAACGACTCGTACAGCGCATTCAACGCGCGCAACGCATCGACTCCGGAGTAGATAATCACCGCCGCGTCTACCGCAACATTCAAGAAGGGAATGTACTGCGCGATGATGAAGGCCGCGGCGACGCCCAGAATTTGCCAGCCATGCGATAAAATGCCGTTCATGATCTGCTCGGCCGCGGCGCCGAAATAGCCGGCGTCATAGGCCCAGCGGAACGCACGTAGCACCTTATCCGCGCCAGATTCGCCGGCGATTAGAACGTCCACCTCCATCAGTTTCTCGTCGAAAAGCTGGGTGCCTTCGTTCCAGTACATGACGGCGGGCGCTAGTCCCAATAGCGCGGAGGCAACGGACACGAGCAACGCAACATGAGTCAGCGCTGTGACATCGTTATCGAAGGCTTCCATCAGCTCCCGGGTGTTGACTGAACCCAGCCGAGTTCCCAGGGCTTCCAGACCTTGACGCCTGGTCTCAACAAACTCGGTATAGTCGGTATAGTTAACTACGATCTCTCCGGCGGCCACTGTGTCAGCAAAGCTGTCGACCATCGCGTTCCACATGGTGTAGAAGCCCGTCTTCCATCCCACTACCCCATATTCGCGCGCGGCAATGGCCATGTCCTTGACCACGTGCTGGCGATCAAGATTCAGATGGCGTAGTTGGAGGTGAAACTCCGTGAGCGCTAGCGCCTCGGCGTAAGGGACGGGCAAGCCAAATTCGCCGATCGCGCGCGGTATACGGTCGGCTACCACTTGCATGGCGAGTCGTTTCTGCGCTCTCTCCTCCCTCAAGGCGCCCATGTTGACGTCGAGGTAGAGCGCGTCGTGCACCCGGTCTGACCAGATGTGAGGAAAGATGTTCGTCGCCCTCAATGCCCACTCACCGGTGCGCTCGAAGGTTTTGTCTTCGTTACCAGCGTCTCGTATCGCTTCGTCTATGAAGGCCTGCAGTTCGGTCTCATCCGCAAAACTATCTCCATCGATCCCCTGGAACAGCAGCAGGATTCGCGAACTGACGGCAAACTCGGCGCGCTTCGTTTCGTCGCCTTCAAACGACTCAGCCTCGGCTCTCCAGAATTCATACTCCTGCTCCAGACGTTGATCGAGCGGACCGCCCGCGCGTTGTATAAGATTCTTCGGCGACAGCGCGATTGCGACTGGGGCCGCTGCCGGTGAGTCGCCAACCTCACCAGTTTGTTGCACCACATGAGTTAACTCGTGGGCCAGCAACCAGCGTCCATCATTGGAGGCGGGAGAATACTGCCCGGCGCCGAAAACGATATGACGGCCCAGCGTGTAAGCGCGCGCATTAATCCGCTCGGCGGAAGCCTCGGCTTGCCCGCCGGTGTGCAGTCTCACGTCGCTGAAGTTGTGACCAAAACGAGGCTCCATAAACGAGCGCGTGCTTGCGCCAAGTGGCTGACCGGCTGAACTGAGCGTTGCGCGCACTGTCGCGGGAATCGCCTTGACCGATTCAGGAGTTGCGCGCTTCACCGGGCGCTGGAGTCTCGCTTCTTCCTCCGGGTGAACACGCTTGCGTTGTAAATTGCGAACGGCGATCGCCGAATCGGAAGCTTTGGATTTACCTGGCTGCGGGAGGCCGGTTGTGGGGTTGATTGCCGCGGGAGTGTTTGGGCTCGCGATGCTTGCTTTTGTAGATGATGTGAGCCCGCTTGACTGCGCCGTCATGGATGCTGTGGGCACTGAGGACAACCTGGACTCAGGAGACGCGCTCACCGCAAAGCTTGGTGGCAAATTGCCGGCGAGCGGAGTCGCCATGCGCAGCACCTGCTCGGCGACTCTATCAGCCTCGCGTTCGTCAGGATCGTTCGGTTGGCCCACCGCTAATTTGCGTTGCACGGGAGCGTGGAGCGCGAGCGATTGCCACAGCGGATTCTGCTCAGGCGAAGCCATGCCGGCAGGCGCTTTGGCTTTGAGCTTCGCCTGAGCCGGTGCTTTGGTTTTCTTATGAGCCGGCTTCGCAAACATTGAACTCACCAGTCATCCAGCAGCATCACGACCGGGAGAGCCTCATCAGTGCTACTTTGCTGCTGCTCGTTCCTTGCGAAAATCCTCCATCGAATTATGGCAGCGTCTGCATGCGCATCACCTGAATCAGCAATCCTGTTAGGAACCTATCTCCTCGGTCGTTCTAAAACCATCAAAGTATTGCTTGGAGTGAAGTCAAATCGAACTCGTCTATGGATGGGTGCGGCTGAATCTTAGCGACTGAGGTCGCTCGGAAGACTACGGCTTCTTCAAGTTAGTCGATGAACGCCAGCCGCCAATTTTCGCCATCGTGAGATCGCCGGGACAGGAGCGGTCGTCACCCTGACCCGATGCGAACTCCAAATGTCCGCCCAACTTCTCGATCTTGGGATACTTGCCCATCAAGTAATGGATGAGACGGAGTAACGCCGCCTCCATAGCCGGCGTCAAATCATCGTCGTTGTCCGTATAGCCGGTGTCCAGATCAGCCAGCAACACGATACCGATATTACCGGTGTTCACCCCCTTGAGGTGCGCGCCCTTTACGTTAATCGGCCTACCCTCGTACGTTTGACCCTGGAGGTCGATGCCGTAGTGGTAGTTAATGTCGGCGGCTTCTTTCTCATCCAGGTGATGGTCCTGGACCTCCTTCATCGTGTGCTTGTTGCTGTTACCGGAATGGTGAACGGCAATGCCGGTTAGGATGTCCTCCAGCTTGCCAGTGTAGGGATCGTAACTGCGGTTAGGATCGCCAAGGATGGGCGGCCGAGCTCCCCATTTGCTTCGGGAAGTAATCGGCACGGTCAGGTCGTAGATCGTCTGTAGATTCGGCCGGAGGTGCTGGTACTGAATGCGTGCCCACTTACCCACGGGCATCTCGGTGTCAACACCGAGCGGTCCCTCTGTCTTCGCGTCCCACACCACGGACATCTCCGTCCCCAGTAACTCGTCTCCGTAGAGGTCGATGGCGAGCTTGCGCGGCGTCACGCCTGCACCGGCAATGGCAAACCGTTCTGGCTCCGAAGGGTTCCATGTGATCAGCTTTCGCTGGTACAGCGTCGGCTTAATGACGTACTTGATCTCCACGCTCCGCTTCAGGGCCTGGTCCGCGCCGCCGGCCCTGACGCCGTGACCACGGGCGGTGATGGTGCTGCGCTTCAATGCTTTTTTTCTCAGACCATCCGGGAGCGAGTCAGCCCGCAACTGAATCGCAGACTTCACGGCGGCGGCGCGCCGCTCGGACAGCACCTGATTGCCCTCCGGCTCGCCGGCTATGGGCCGCTCATCGGCGAAGCCATCGAGGTCGAAGTCAATCTCGTTGAAGTCAGCGCGTTCGGCGGTCTCGTTGACCAACTGCGTGACGACTTCATTGTCATCCGCACTCAGCACATGCTTGCCAGTCGGAAAGAAAACAAAGCCGGAGAGGAGCGGCGACGGCTGCTTGGGGAAGAACTGGCTGGGGGCTTCGTCAGTCGCCGGAGTGGGCGGGGGCGCCCGGTGGATCGTCGCCGCGGGAACAGCAGTGACGTGATGAACGTTGTCACCGCGCATCACCCGCTCGGCGACCGTGTCGGCCTCTCGTTCAGCCGGGTCGTGCGGAGCGCTGATCGCGGGAGCTCGCATGATCGGTGCAGACACCTTTGCGGATTTGGCCGCTAGCTCAGGTCCCTGGTTCGAACGATCAGAAGCCTCCGCTTGACCACCAGCTGATTGTTGCGCAACGTGCACAAGCTCATGGGCGATCAGTTTTTGACCGGCGGAGGTGCTCGGCGCGTAGGCGTCCTTTTGGAATACGATGTTTTGGCCAATTGTGTAGGCCAAGGCATTCAAGCTTCGCGCAGAACTGTCAGCGGCAGAATCCGCGCGTATACGCACGCCGCCGAAGTCACGGCCCAGGCGTGACTCCATAGACATTCGTGTCGAGGGCTCAAGCGGCCGACCGGGTGAATTCAGCGCTTGATCAACCCCATGAGCCCCCACATTGGCGGGAGCGTTGTTGGCCACGCCACGTTCCTTCGGCGAATGCGACGATTCATCCCCAGGCTGGTTTGCCGTCGTAGCCTCGCAGACTCCACCATTACCCGAACACGCGCGTTGTATCTTTGCCTCCGGAATCCGCATTACCTGATCGGCCACTCGCTCGGCGGATTGTTCGTAAGGATTGTCGGGTGGGCCGGCGGTCAGCTTTGGTTGAATCCCGGCTGGGCGTTGCGCCAGCGACTGCCAGATGGTGTTCCCCTCTGCCGCCGTCCTGTCGGGGTGCGCTGGTTTTACTCGCCTTTCTCCATCTCTCCCACGTGGCTTCGCCGGGTTGTTCCTTAGAAACGTAAACATTCGTTTTTCCTGGGTACGGCTCCTGAATGGCCGAGTGCGTTGCGCGCGGAAGCCGTCAGAATGTTCCTGTTACGGTAACGCTCAAATCCAGTTCATTGATGAACGGAGCATAGAGCGATGCGCTGCGCTCGTGTTGGAGCACCCAGAAGGGAAATAGGCCGGGTGCGTACAAATCGGCTTCATCGACACCGAAGTCGTCGCAAATAAGAAATCGCAGGGTAACGGAGTAGGTGCGAAGCGCGACGTTGCCGCTGAATGCGGTGGCAAACAACTTCTCGCCCTGAGTTCCGCCGATCACAGTCTTGAGGGGGCCTGGAGCGTAGGAATGCGTGGCCGCAAAGAAGGTGGGCGGTGGAGTGGCTGAGAGAGCGCAAGGATCGAGCACACCGCTGGATGCCTGGGCAGTCAGTTGGGCCTCAATCAGAGCCTTGACGGCAGCCACCGTTGCGAGGAACTCAGGCGACACAACCGCCAATGCTCCAAGCGTGCTGGTCGGGCCATGAACTTCTGTTCCGCCAGTGCCGGCGGCAAATCGAGCGAACGCCGCATGCCCTGCCGAACCTGCGAGCGACGTCAGGACAGCGTCCATCTCAACCTCACATTGCGAATCGGTAACACACGAGCGAGAGAAGTAACACCCTGGATGAGCGTAAACCCATGCCGCGAGCTTGGCCTCCGACGCTGCGGAGATGGAAGGAAAGTCAAAGTGTGTAAAGTCGGTGCCTGCCGCACATCCGC
>JANMVC010000471.1:0-5186 GCA_031392315.1 Pyrinomonadaceae bacterium
ACCAAGCGGCTGATTGAAGAGGTTCGGCGCGAAGGCGTCGACGTCAGCGTGCCCTCCAATTCCGTTTCCAAGGAACTGGCCGAGAAGATCCGCACCAAGTACTTCCCTAAAAAAGAGACCGCGGTAAAGCGCGGAATCAAAGTGGTGAAGAAGGCCGAGCGGGCCATCGAAGAGCCGCCCGCGATCGAAGGCGAGGCCTCAGCCCAAGTTGCAGCTCCGGAAACTGAGATCGGTGACCAACCATCCGCAGCACCCGTTCCCGCCGCAACCGCCGCACCGGAGACTTCGGCAACTCCATCGACCCCTTCGACTCCTTCGACTCCTTCGATTTTGGAAAGCGCCAAGCAGCCGGCTACCGCCAAGCTGCTTCGCAAGTTGACGCCGGCAGCGCGCGCGGAACAACCCGCGGCGAGCGAGACCGCGGCCGCGCCTGAGACGACGCTCGAGCCCGAAATAGAAGCCGTGGATGCGAACAGCGGAGACACACCGGCGATGGCGACTGCGGAGGAAGCAGCAACCGGGACCGCAGCCGCGCCTTCGCGACAGATCAGGGTTCTTCGTCCCACAGTTGCCGCATTGAATGCGGGAATTCGTCCCGGCGAACGTGCACCTACACCGATCGTGCCGCCAACCGTAACGCCTAGGGAGCGAGCGGAACGGGGTCGCGTCAGAGAACGCACGCCACTCGCGAAAACTGAAAGATTGGGCACGCCCGGCGAAACCGCCACGCCGCAGACCACCTACATTCCACCTCCCGACGCCGGCCGCCGTCGATCGCGGCGGGCACCCGCCCGTGGCGGACGTAAAGGGGCGGACGGCAAGGGTGGCCGCTTCGATCGCGGCGATTTCGTGCCGCCGCCGCGAGCGCTGTCGCTCGAAGATCGCATTGCCGGCCGACTCGAACCCGGCGCCGTTGCGGGCGAACTGAAAACCGCGCGTTTGATTGAGGGTTCAACCGTAAAAGAGTTTGCGGAGAAATTGGGCATCAAGCCAAAGGACGTGGTTAGTCTGCTATTGCAGCGCGGTGTCTTTGCCACGATCAATCAACCCCTAAACGACGATGTCGCTATTGAACTGGGACTGCGCTTCGGCTACGAAGTCACCTTCGTGCAGTTTGAAGAGATGGTGGCTGAAGAAGAGTTTGAGGACTTGATCGCGACCGACGCCGACGATGTTGAGTTGCCGCGCGCTCCGGTGGTCACAGTCATGGGCCACGTAGACCACGGCAAGACATCCTTGCTCGACGCGATTCGCGCCACCGAAGTTGCAGCCGGTGAAGCCGGAGGCATCACCCAAC
Source organism: Pyrinomonadaceae bacterium (assembly GCA_031392315.1). Lineage (GTDB taxonomy): Bacteria > Acidobacteriota > Blastocatellia > Pyrinomonadales > Pyrinomonadaceae > PSRF01. The sequence goes on from JANMVC010000471.1 coordinate 1,298, forward strand.
ACATCGGCGCCTACAGCGTTCAGGTTCCGAGTCCGGATCATCCGGGCGAAACGCGCCGCGTCGTGTTTCTCGACACTCCCGGTCACGAAGCCTTTACGCTGATGCGGGCCCGCGGAGCCAAGGCCACCGACGTGGTCGTGCTGGTTGTTGCCGCTGACGACGGCGTGATGCCGCAAACCATCGAAGCCATCGAACACTCCCGCGCCGCCGGCGTTCCGATCGTGGTGGCCATCAACAAGATCGACAAACCCGACGCCAATCCGGATCGCGTCCGCCAGGAACTGTCGCAGCACGGGCTGTCGCCGGTCGAGTGGGGCGGCGAAACCGAAATGGTGCAGGTTTCCGCGAAGAAACGGGAAAACCTCGAGACGCTGCTGGAAACTATTCTGCTGACTTCGGACATTTTGAATCTGCGTGCGAGCGCCACCCGACGCGCGTCCGGCGTAGTGCTCGAGGCGAAGCTCGATCGCGGCCGCGGCGCCGTTGCTACAGTGCTCGTACAACAGGGAACTTTGCACGTACACGAGCCGTTCATCGTAGGCCAAATCTTTGGCCGCGTGCGCGCCATGTTCAACGACAAGGGCGAAGCGATCACTGAAGCGGCGCCGGCGACGCCGGTTGAAGTGCTCGGGTTGCAAGGCGTGCCGCAAGCGGGGGAAAGCTTCCAGGTGGTTGCCGACATCGCACGCGCGCAGCAAATTTCCGGTCATCGCACCATGCTGAATCGACAAGCGACGCTGCTGCAATCAACCAAGCGCGGCATCGAGGCCCTGGGCGAGAGCGAAGTGAAGGAACTGCTGGTCGTGATCAAAGCCGACGTGCAGGGCTCTGTCGAAGTGCTTAAGTCAACTTTGCAGAAGCTTTCAACCGACCGCGTGAAAGTGAAAGTTATCCGTTCAGGCGTGGGCGCAATCACGGAATCAGACGTGCTGTTGGCGTCGGCTACCCAGGCGGGTTCTGCGATTTCGGCGGTAGTCGTCATCGGATTCAACGTGCGACCTGGCTCGCGCGCTACGGATCTGGCGAAACAGGAAGCAGTTGATATTCGTCTCCACTCGATTATTTATAAGGTCGAGGAAGAGATTCGAGCGGCCATGATTGGCATGCTCGAAGCTATCGAGAAGGAGAAGATCATCGGCAAGGCCGACGTTCGCGAAGTCTTCCGTGTGCCCAAAGCCGGCGTGGTGGGCGGATCGATGGTGGTCGATGGCGTCATCCGGCGCACCGCGCGCGCGCGTTTGATTCGCGATGGCGTGGTTAGCTGGGAAGGTAATATTACGTCGCTGCGCCGTTTCAAAGACGACGTGGCGGAAGTGCGCGAAGGATTTGAGTGCGGCATTGGCCTGGAAAACTTTAACGACCTGAAAGTCGGCGATCAAATTGAAGCCTACATCGTTGAGAAAGTAGCCGCCACGGAGTTGTAGGAGGCAGACGGCAGGAGCAGGCGGCAGTTAAAGAATGCGTTCTAACCTGCCGACTGCTCCTGCCGCCTGCTCCTGGTTTTAGTTATGCGTCGCCCTGAAAGAGTTGCTGACATTCTTCGCGAGGAGATTTCTCAGATTGTTGGATACGAACTGGAGGATCCGCGGCTTACGATGGTAACCGTGACTGACGTTCGCATGTCCGACAATCTCCGAGACGCCAACGTGTTCGTCACCGTCGCCGGCGACGAAGAGGAACACAAGCTGGCGCTGGCCGCGCTCCGACGCGCCGCACCTTACGTTCGCAAACAACTGGGCCTATCGCTCAACCTTCCCCGCACACCCGAGATTCATTTTCTAAGGGATAGTGTGGAAGAGAAGGCTGACCGCGTCGAACAATTATTGCGCGAGATTGAATTGGAATCGAAAGAGGAAGGATGAAGGTGTTTAGAGCTTGGGACTGATGTCCGATAAGCTTTTTAGCTTGTCGTCGCATCGACAAACTGAAGTTTGTCGGACAGTTACTCAGAACAATTCATCCCATCGTTATGCTTAGTCAAGTTGTTGAGTTAATTGAAGCGAAAAGTAAGTTTGCCATCACCGCCCACCTTCGGCCTGACGGCGACAGTTTGGGTTCTTCCCTCGGTCTTTACTGGTTGCTGCGCGCCCTCGATAAAGACGTTGAGGTCATCATGCGCGATCCGGTGCCCCATACATACCGGAATTTGCCGGGCGCCAAAGCAGTAAGAGTTACCCCCGCCGCTGACGATTCTTACGATGGCGTCTTCGTCATCGAGTGTTCCGACGTCGCACGCCCTGGGCTGCTCAACCTCGAAAAGCAATTCGTGGTAAACATCGACCACCACGCCACCACCGCACACTTCGGCAAGATCAACTGGATCGATTCCACCGCCGCTGCTTGTGGCGAGATGATCTACAACCTGGCCAAGGCCCTGGGCGTGCGCGTGACGAAGGAAATCGCCGAGTGTTGTTACACCGCGCTAATTACCGACACCGGCTCATTTCATTATTCCAACACGACCGAGCGTACGTTCAAAGTAGCGTCGGAGCTGCTGCGCACCGGAGTTAAACCGGCCAAGACTGCCGAAGCGGTTTTCGCGAGTTACCCCTGGAGCAGAATTCAATTGATGGGCGCGGTGCTGTCAACCGCGCGGCGCGATGCAACCGGCCACGTGGCCTTGCTCCGCCATAGCCTGGAGATGCAGCACAGCGCCGAAGCGTCTGACGAAGACGCGGATGGGTTTGTTAACTATCCGTTGACGGTGGGCGAGGTCGAGGCCGTGGCGATGCTGAAGGAATGCGAGCCGGGCATCTATCGCACCAGCCTGCGATCCAAGGGCGAGGTGAATGTGGCGAAGGTGGCGGAACTTTTTGGCGGCGGCGGACACCGCAATGCGGCTGGTTGCACCTTGCGCGGCACGTGGGAAGAAGCTGAGGAAAAAATTATCGGGTTACTTCAACATGCGGTGGAACGCGCCAACGGATCCGGTGACGCTACTGAAGACTCAGCGGATGGTGGCGACTAGTTGTTAGTACCATTTTCTGTATTCTGACTTCTGTATTCTGACCTCTGACTTCCGACCTCTGACTTCTTCCCCAATGTCTTCCAAAGAAAAACAGTACAAGTGGCGGCGCGAGGATTACCAGGAAACGACGCGCGGCCTGCTGATGGTCCACACCGGCAACGGCAAGGGGAAGACGACGTGCGCGCTGGGTCTGATGATGCGCGCTGCCGGCCGCGGCTTGAAGTGTTGCATGATTCAGTTTATGAAGTCGCGCAATGATCGCTATGGCGAACACGAGTCGGCTGAGAAGCTCGGAATTGAAGTGCATACGATGGGTGACGGCTTTACCTGGGACACGAAGAACCCCGAGCAGGATCGAGCCACGTCGCGAGAAACCTGGAACCTGTGTGTTGAGAAACTGCGCAGCGGTGACTACGATCTGCTGGTCTTTGACGAACTGGTTTACGTCCTGAGTTATGACCTGCTGCCTATTGATGAGATCCTGGAAGAATTTCGGAGCATTCGCGCTAGCCAACCCGCCCTGCATATCGTCGTCACCGGTCGCGATGCCCCGGCCGCGTTGGTTGAAGCGGCCGACCTGGTTACCGAAATGACCGAGATAAAGCACCCTTTCAACGCCGGAATCCGCGCCCAGCAAGGGATTGAGTTTTAGCCAGCCTGCCTCGTTTACGAGGCCAGCCCGAAGGCGGCAAACGGCACTGCCTTCATCGTTTCGCTCACCTGTGCTAACCTCTCCGTCAACCCAAACAGCTGAATCCGAGAAAGCGTTTTCCGAAACACTGATCCACTGATGGCCTGGTTTAGCAAAAAAAGTAAACAAATCGAGACGGTGCCGCCCGAGGAGCGCGTCGTCAAAACGGAGAACGTCTTCGTCAAGTGCGACGGCTGTGAGGCCCATCTCTATAAACGCGAACTCGAGGA
>JANMVC010000589.1:0-2993 GCA_031392315.1 Pyrinomonadaceae bacterium
GGCTCAACCAGCGTTGGTCTCGCCTAAGCTTCGCGCCTTCACGGTACATTTCCGAGTCGTTCTTCAATCTCGTAGTATTCTCATTCCCGTTGGCTGGCAAGAGTTCCTCGACGGCCCTCACCGCCTCTTCATGCGTCGGCCTGCAAACCAAAGCCAGTCGCAGACAGACGCGGATGCCCTGCGCTCTGACGCGTTCCACCACCGGCCGCAACGCTTCCGGTTCTTCGATGACGCGCAACCAGCACGTACCCTGTGTGCAGGCCAACCTCTCCGCCCGTGCCGAGTGTCCCGAAACGTAAATCTCCGGCGAAGTTCGATCAGGAGCAATGAACGGCGTCAGCAGTTTGCCCTGCTCCAGGCGGTAATAGTTTCCCTCAAAATTAACGTCGCCATTGCCCTGCCAGAAGGAATGGCAAATGGCGAGGAATTCTTCAGCCCTGCCATAACGGTCATCGTGAGCAAGATAATCGCCGTAGCCGTGTTGCTCGACCGTGGAACTGCCCACCACAAGATTCAGTGCGATGCGCCCCTGGACCAGCGACGAGACGGTGTTGACCTGCTGCACAAACGTAGTTGGCTGCATCAGACCAGACCTATAAGCGGCGATGAAGTTCAACTTGCGAGTGGCCTGGCCCAGCGCGCAACTGACCATGAGCGGGTCGGGTTCGTAACGGCTAAATGAAATGAGAACAGAGTCAATGCCCGCTTCCTCCGCATGTTGGGCGAAGTGGACCCAGCCCTGCATGTCCGGACGAGTCGCGGCCGAGGTTGGCTTGGTCGAATCGATGCGGTAGCGCGCTGCCTCCCGCGGCGTCTGCGGCGCACCAAGGCTGACCTCGCCGCCTTTGGGCAGCATCCAGTGGAATCGTAGTGCGTCGTCCATTGTTCCAGTTAGCTTCAAGCTTCGACCGTCCACGGCACCTCGGCAGGAACTACGCCGTGGCGCCTGGCCCAGCTTTGCAAGGCCCACGCCGGCGTGTCGATGTCACGATAACCACCCAGAAGCTGCCAGGTCACTGAATCGCCCTGCCGCCGGAGTGGTGGGTCGAGATAAATCTCAGGCTTCATCCAACGATAGGCATAGCCATACATCAGCACCTTCGACACGCGCGCACTTAAGTTAGGCGCCGCCGTGTGAAAAATACGATTCTCAAAAAGAAACGCGTCGCCGGCATTTAGTTTCAGGTCGGCCACTTCAATTCCTTCGGGATCCACTTCGCCCTTTCGCAGCTTCAGTGGCTCGGTCCTCAGGTGAGTTTTTGGCGCCAGCACTGTCATACCAGAGTTTGGTTCGGGAAAATCCGTCAGGCAGTAACAAATCTTGATTCCGACGCGCGGCAACGATTGATGGCCCAGGTCCCTCGGGATGCGGATGTCGCGATGCCAACCGCGCCGAAAAGTTGGCGCCTCCGGCGTGGGTCGCTTGTAGATGAGCGCGGTCGAATGGAGGTGAATGTTTGGACCAAGCAACTGAACCACCAGCGGCACCGTCGAGGAATTCGAAACCAACTCCAACAGCGCCTTCTCTTTCAACAGCCCCGGGCGCAGATCCAGATGGTTGTATTCAGGCCGGTTCGTGACCTGCGGCTTGTTGAGAAACGCATGTGCCAGCCGGTCTCCTTCTTCTACCAGTCGATCCACGGTTTCGGCTGGCAGAGCCTTACGCACTACGAGAAAACCGTCTTCCTCGAAGGTGGTGCGCTGTTCAGGTTTTAGGGGAACGAAATCCAATGCGCCTCTTTCGCGCTCAAACGGCCATTGCTTGAGCATTCAAAGCAGCTTCGATGTCGGCAAAAGGAAAACATCGCAGCCGCGAACGGGGATTGCAGTTGTAGATTTTAGGTATCCAATTCTGTCGGCTGATGTGCTCGACACCTTGAATCGAGACACCGTACAGGTTTCTGTCGTTGCGCGACTCGTCGTATTCATCGAAATGCCCGCCGTTGTCTTCGTAGTAGTCGTAACCCAGAAGATAAATCGGATCGCAGCCCAGCAGGATTGCAGCGTGCAACGCGGTACACCCGGCGCCGCCGCCAAAAAGTCCTGCGCTAAACGATCGGCCAACGTGCTTCGAGGTCTCGACCATATCGCCGCTCAGTTCAAAGGTGTCGATGTTTCGATCGATCACAAAGACATTGTCGTGGGTGGCGGTTGGCGCCGCACCGGGGCCCGCGATGACCATGCCGTTGTAGCCACGCAGTGCTCGGGCGTGGGTTCGGTGGGCGGTGAAGTCGACGAAGTGCATGATCGTTGGATGGTAGTGTTCCACTACGCGATTGATGCCGATAGCTAATCTGCCGTCTAAGCGCGTGAAATCAAACCCGCGCAGACTCGTGCCCGTCGAGATGATGAAAATGGGTAAGCCCCGGTAGAAGTTGTCGAGCTTGTGGGTCATCTGTCCAGTCTGAGTTTGGTTTAACTTAAAAGCGTCTGGTTCCATGTATGGCGCGCGTTCCGCTTTCCTGCATCACTGAACCATTGTGCCCGGCCGATCGATTCGCACCCTCCCCTGGCTATCGAAAACGTGTAGCCGTTCGCCCGCGCCCACAGCATGAACCACCAGGCTCCGCAGTGTGTCCTCGTTGCCACGAAAGTTTGCGCTGCCGCCCTTCACGCTGATCGGCTCACTACTCAACTGGCGCGGCCAGTAATCCGGATGGATAGGTGGCTGCTGACGAACGCCACCTTCATAGCACCACATGAATTCATGGAGCACGTCCATAAATCTTCGGTGCTGCTTGAAGAACGAGGTTTTGCCGACGTAGAACCCGCCGATTACTTTCTGAGCGTCGCTTACGAATATGTCTCGCTCAAGCAGTTGTCTCACCGGCGCTCCAGAGATTTCAAAGTTGATATTGCAGTTTCCTTTGCGCGGACCAAAGAGCACTGCGTCCGGATGAGCGGCAATCGCCTCCTCAACGTAATCAATCCAATCAGGCTCAAGATGTATGTCAGCGTCGAGCTTAATAAAATAAGGTGCGGTCGCCATCCGG
>JANMVC010000699.1:0-3394 GCA_031392315.1 Pyrinomonadaceae bacterium
GCGAGAATCTTTCTCCGGGGCATGCCGGCGTACATACGACGGCGTCTGATTAGTGATCAGCGCGTCTTCGAAGCTGCAAGTCTCGGAAGCGGTAAATCACAGTCGGGCCTCAGTCTCGACTATCGGGCGATCCGATCTGCACTGGCAGAGTTGCCGATGGATGAGGTTAAGCGTATCGTGACGCAGACCACGCCAGGGTGGTTTCCACTCCGACGAAGCTTGGAAGGTGTTTCGGTTGGAAATCCAGGCACAGACGAGACGTCCATTAGGTTTCCAGAGCTTGGGTTACTTGATCCAGCCTCCGACGTTCGCCGAAAATCCTTTTCGATCGTTATCGACAAAGCATTCCCTGTGCTTCCTAATCTAGAAGAATGGCGTGCACGGGTTGACGCTGCACCACTTCGAGTCGATGAATTTACGGCACTACTTGCATCGCTTGGTGAAACTGCCAAACCGGTTCTCGCGGCGATAGCGGCGTTGAGGGAGTTCAGCCTCGATGACTTGATTCCACTTTCGGATGTTTATTACAAGTCTTTAGTGGGTATTCAACCTCCTGAAGCTGATCCTATGAATTCGTGTGACGAGTGGCTCTTAGTGCATCTACGAACCGCTCTGTCTAGAAGTCTCGATTGGGGTTGGAGCTGCGTGAGGGCGGCCTATACGAGTGCCTATTTCTCGCCAGCGGAAATTTGTAGTGGTGTTGAACCAGATGCTCTATTAGCAGCCATTGACATTTCAGCTGCGGTCACTCCACAGGCGCTACTTGCAAGCTTGGAAGTGGGGCTCTCACGGGGTGCGAATGATTCTCGCTTTATGGCGCAGGCTGAACAGGCGTTGACCAAAATTATTGCCGCGGTCCGAGGTGACGAATCGACCAAAGCCGGTGATCTTTCTGCAGCTTTCGCGATGTTGACGTTGCGAACGATAAGTGTCAATGCGCAACTGGCGCATATGCCTACTTCCTGGCGCCGCATTGCCTCTCTTGCTCATGCTGATATGTTGTGCCATGTTCTGCAGTTAGAGGCGCAGCAAGCGGGAGAGGTTGCGGAGCGCTGTTGGGGTGTAAGCTCCGTCGAAACGGTTGCGGCGGACTTGTGGGACCTCCAGACAGCCCCCGCTTGGCAGCCCGCGCTAGAGCTTTCGACGGCCCCTTGGCTCAGAGCCCTTGGACGTGCGATTTTGCTAGTTGATGCAGCACGAGTTCGAGGTACTAAAGTTCCGGCAGAAGCGTTGAATGACTTCTTGGCTGATGAAGAGGTTGAGGTCCGAAAAACGGCGGCCCTCTTAAACGCTCGTGCGCCACACCTTCTCAGTGGAGCACGACGACTACGAGTTGCTGACAATGTTGAGACGCTTGCAGCGGAAGAGCTTCGCATTTCAACTTGGTCTCGACCCTGGCAGCCCTACGAATGGCAGCTCTTGTGGGTTTACTCGGCACAAATTTTCTTTGACAAGAGTTTGATCGACGCGGTTATTGAGGAGTCCACATCGTTGCTCACACAACAGAAGCCAACGGCTGATCAGCTTGCTATTCTCCTTGTTGCAGCGCGCATCGCAGCAGCACAAGGAAATCTGACCCTGTCTGCCGCCGTCACAGACCGAGTAATGTCGACCGTCAACCAGTTGAGTGATCCAGAGTTAGTCGCCGTTGCATTCCAAATCGCGGCTTCTGCCACTTCGGCAGAAGCGGATGGGGCTCAATGGATCGCTCAATTGCGAGATAGGTTTCTGGAGATGGCGAGAAAGGTGCCAAAAGGAATATGTGCGGGTGAACTCGCTGCACAGATAGCTGTGCTTGAGCGATTTGTGCCATTAAAACAACGTCAATGGCGCTTGGCAATTTCACTAGCTCGAGCCGCCTCGTGAAGCCGACTCATTGGCAGGTCAAGGGGCATTTTGGTCTATGCAGTTCAATTACTAAGGAACGTTACCTGCTCTGGTCGTGCTGCTAGCCTGAGCCTCGCCACCATCTCGGCCGTCTGTGCCAGCAGCTTGCCTTTCTTCCAGACCTTCAACCGATTCGCCCACAGCCGAATAGCCTCCACCGGATCCCGCGCCTGCAGCAGCACAAAACTGCGCATCGCAGCCTACCTCCAACCCATAGGCCTGCAAGTGCATCACCTTGGCCGCATTGCTCGTCACGGCGTCAAAGCAGTCACGAATGCCTTTCTGGCTGGTCATCTGCGCCACATGCAGGCCCATGTGCGCCACCTCCAGCATGTAGTCGCGCACACGCCGCACCAGGGGCGCCATCACGCAGTCGTGGCCGAAGGCGACGTTGACACCTGCGGCCATCAGCTCGGGAACATGGGCCCGCTGTTGGGCAGGTCTCGTGGCGGGAGGTCTTGCATAAGGTTCATAGATGGGTAGTGTGCAAAATCCGCCATTGCTCGCCGGCCGTGTCAGGTCGCGTAGCGCTGCGGATAATGAGCGTGCACCCCACAAAGACATGCTGCGCCAACACCTTTCCATGGACATTCGGATGGAATTTCAGATGGCTTCCGGGACTGAGCCCGAGTCAGTCGTGATGTGGTTTGGCAACCGGCAAGTGGCAGTGCGGTCTATCTCCGACCGTTGGTACGGAACCGGTCAAACTTGGTGGAAGCTCGACACCGACGACGGGCCGTACGTGCTGCGTCCGGATGACAGCCGTCGGGTCTGGGCGCTGGTGGCTGTGCCTCGTAGCCATGATTTTTCAAGGTAAAACTGAGGTTTGCGAAATTTAGCTTGAAAACTCAATCTTCAAGGTAAAATATATAAATTCAATATTTACATTGAAAAATCCATTGAACTACTTTTATGAGCTAAACGAGCAGCAAAAGCGGCAACTCATTGATGCCGAGATGCTGTTCTCCGCCCTGGAGCAGGCAGAAGCGGAGGCCATTCGCCACCGGGGCTCCATGTTCTGGCGAGAGCAGGATGGCGGCCGCTACCTCATTTCGCTCTCGGCCGGACAGGAATGCCCGGCTGTCAGGCGCTGGAATGAGGCGTGGGTTTGTGCGTTGGCTTCCAGTGTCGGCCTTGTTACTACTGTCAGAACAAACACACCGTCTCATAAATTTTACTGCTTGCTCTTTTCCCTTAATGACGGCGAGTCCCACGGCTTTGCTCAAAGCTCATCGTGGAGACCCGCCTTAGAACTTTTAAATTTGAAAAGGGAAACCCAGAGCGGAATAAACGTCCTTGCCTCCCTCATTGCCCGGCAAAGGACGTTGCCGGAAATCTAATTTTTGAAGCGTGGCGGGATTGTATTTGAAGACGTGGGATTGAAAAAAAATTGTTTATTCCCCAAAGGACGAAGCAACAATCATCATTCCTGTTAGTTTAGCTGAATATCGTTCCATTAGAGGTTGATTTCCTGAAATTCTAGCTCCTTCAAGTATTGCATTCCAAA
>JANMVC010000712.1:0-7175 GCA_031392315.1 Pyrinomonadaceae bacterium
GGGCTTGGTCCATATACCGGCGACGTCTTCACTCTGTGGATGATGACGAAGGAGATTGCGAAGGCCGATTTGTCGCTGGCTCGTTGTTGGGAGGGACACGCTAATTCCCTTGTGCTATTGCACGGAATGGCTGATGAGGAACAAAGAGCTCGTTGGTTCAAGGGAGTTGTCGAGCGCGGTGAAAAGTGGGTGGCCTGGAGCGGCGAGCCGCAGGCGCGCAAGCCGGGCGAGTCCACTCGGTTTGGGACCAGGGTTGAGAGAGTGGCTGACGGTTATGTGATCGACGGCAACAAAGTGTTTTCGACGAGCGCGGGGGGTGCGGAGTGGGCGATTCTCCTTGTCAACACGGCCGGCCCCGGAGGCGTGCGCCATGCAGAGACCGGCTCGCTCGATACTCAGTTAATGATGGCTTGTGATCTATCCGACCCTACGATCGACATCGATAGTTCATGGTGGGATCCGATTGGGATGCGCGCAACGGTCAGCTACCTAGTGAATTTTCGTCACACTTTCATTCCTGACTCTGCCCTGATCGGATATCCGGGCCAATACATCAAGGAGGGATGGCAAACCTGCTTCATCCCTCACTACGCTGCGACGTTTCTCGGTGCAGCCGAAGCAGCTTACGACTATGCGTTCGAGTATGTAACGACGCAAAACAAAGTCGACGATCCTTATGTGCAACATCACCTCGCGCAGATGTCTGTGAATGTCGAAACGGCGCATTTGTGGTTGCGGCATGTAGCGCGATTGTGGGAGACCGGGCGCTACCCGGAGGCTCAAATTGCCGGCAGTCGCGCGCGCCATGTGGTGGAACATTTGGCCGAAGACTCAGTGAAGCATTGCATTCGAGCATGCGGAGCGCGGTCTCTCAACCGTCCCAGCGTGCTTGAACGTATCTATCGCGATCTCTCGTTCTATGTCCGTCATGACAACGATGACCATATCCTCGCCATGATTGGCAAGTCTCTGCTCGGACTGACACACGATTCGTCTTTTTACAAACCATAGCCGGGCCAGGAATGAACTGATAACGATCCGGGAGAATATCCGAAAGAGGCTGACGATGAAACGAATTTCTATATCAACAAGTTATGGCGCACTTCTGCTCTGCCTTTTTTTGGTCACGATGTGCTTCTCGTGCGCTGACCGTTCGCAGAATCGCACGGTTTCGGTTTTGTATGCCGGTTCTCTCGCTACTGTGATGGAAAACGGGTTGGGCCCTGCCTTTTCCAAAGCAACTGGCAATGAATACCAGGGCGAAGCACAGGGATCGTTGGGCGCCGCCCGCATGATCCACGATCGTCTCCGAAGTCCGGACGTCTTCATTAGTGCGGATCCCTCCGTGAATGAGAAAGTGTTGATGGGAAGCAAAAATGGAGACCTTGTGACATGGTTCGTGACCCTCGCCTCCTCGCAACTCGTGCTCGCTTACAATCCCGATAGCAAATTCGCGGCAAAATTCCAGGCCGCTTCGGCAGGAACTATTCCTTGGTTTGAGGTTCTCAAAACCCCCGGTTTACGTTTTGGCCGAGGTGATCCAAGGACTGATCCGAAAGGGTACCGAACGCTTTTCCTTTTTGACTTGGCCGCGAAGCATTACCAGCGACCGGACCTTCCCGGCCTAATAGGTGATCCGATAAATCCAGAGCAGGTGTTCCCGGAAATTGTGCTGCTAGCTCGAGTTCAATCGGGACAATTTGACGCCGGAATCTTTTATAAGCATGAGGTGGTCGCGCATAAGATGCCGTTCGTCAGCTTCCCGCCCGAAATCAGTTTGGGTGACCCGAAGCACTCCGATTTTTACGCCCAAGCCAGCTACACGACTCCTACCGGCGAGCACGTTACCGGCGCTCCGATTCTGTTCACTATAACGATTCCAACGACGGTGCGTAATAAAACTGCAGCTGAGGCTTTTGTGCGATTCATGCTCTCCTCAAACAAGCTTTTGGAGGAGTTTGGTCTCGGAGCTGTGGACCATAGAGTTGGGGGAGATATCACGAAGGTACCGACCGAGCTACGTAGTTTCAGTTCGGGAAAGTATGAACCATGACGCGCGCCACAAAGCCCACATTCATTGTCTTCGGCTTACTTGGAGGTCTGCTCCTGCTCGACCTCTTGCTGCCGATCGCTAACTTGCTGATCAACGCTGATTGGTCGAGCTGGATCACGGCCCTTCGAGATCCCGGGGCCGGCAAAGCCTTGCGTATCTCCGCTCTGACGTCCGCGATATCAGTGGTGATAATGACTGTCTTAGGCGTGCCGCTTGGCTACTTACTCGCGCGAGGTCGGCTTCCATTCCAGCGATTCTGGATCGGTCTCGTTTTTTTGCCGATGGTCGTTCCGGGTCTCGCCGGCGGAATCCTGTTGTTGCTGACGTTTGGGCCGAACGGAATGATCGGCCATCCACTCGATTCGTGGGACATCGCCCTCACCAATAATTTGGTAGGGATCATCCTGGCGCAACTCTTGGTGGCCGCTCCTTTCGTTATCGTATCGGCGTATGCCGGATTCTCCGCCGTCGACCCCAAACTGGAGATGGCGGCGGCTACGCTGGGCGACTCGCAGTGGGATATTTTTCGTCGGATCTCGCTGCCTCTGGCATGGCCCGGCATCGCGGCAGGCATTACGCTGGCTTGGATTCGTGCGCTCGGCGAATTCGGTGCGACACTCATTGTGGCTTACAACCCGCACACTCTCCCGGTGTATATGTGGGTGAAGTTCGAATCCAATGGACTGAATGGCGCCTTGCCAGTGGCCTTCCTGCTCGTGCTTCTGGCAGCGGCCGCGGTGGCGGTTTCAATGTTCCTTACTCGCCTCACCGGTTATGCTAACGCCGTGGGCGCGCCCGAACACACACTTGGAAAGCTGACATGACTTCACCAACACAACAGTTGGGAATGCGACATTGGGAACCACGCCCACAACCGGTTTCCTCTGATCCAAGGGTTCTGCGTGTCCGGCTACTCAAACGTCACTCCTCGGATCAGTCTTCCAAATTCCAGCTTGAAACAGAGTTTGCTGTAGTCCCAGGCGTGACGGTCATTGTGGGCCATTCCGGCGCCGGCAAGACGACCATTCTGCGCTGCATCGGGGGACTTTGCGATCCGGAAGAAGGCCGCATTGCCGTCGGCGATCGGTTGCTTTTCGATTCGAAGCAAAGAATCAATGTTGAGGCGGCGCAACGTCAGGTCGGTTTTGTATTTCAGGATCTGGCTCTCTTTCCTCACCTGTCAGTCCAGGACAATGTGACCTACGGTCTTCGCCGTTTGGACGGGAACGAGCGCAAGCGGCGGATGTCCGAGGTCCTCGATGCTTTTCAGATTGAGCGCCTTTGTGGCCGGTTTCCGCGAGAGATTTCAGGGGGCGAACAACAGCGCGTTGCTTTGGCTCGTTCACTGGTGACCGAGCCCTCTGTCCTGCTCCTGGACGAGCCGTTGTCCTCACTGGATCCACGCACGAAGGCCAGTATCATTGAGGATCTGCGTAGGTGGAACGATGCGCGCCGGATCCCGATCATTTATGTCACCCATGATTATGATGAAGTGCTTGCGTTGGGGGATCGCGTAATTGCGCTCGATCAAGGGCACATTGTGGCAGAGGGATTGCCGCAGGAAATAATACCAGCTCTCCGGCGAGAGCAAATGGCGCCGGCGGCAAACTTTGAGAACCTCTTCGATGCTACCGTGCTTGAACTTCGAGAGCCGGAACACACGATGATCTGTCAAATAGTCGGCACCTCCATCAACGTCGAGACTCCGCTGGCGCAGGTTCCCGTAGGCTCCGAGGTACGCATTGGAATTCGCGCCGACGAAATCCTCGTCGCGTCTTCGCAGCCGGCGATTGTCGGAGCCTGCAATGTGATCCGGGGGAATGTGAAGCAGCTCGAGCGTTTTGGCGCGACGGTTGAAGTTCACGTGTCAGGCGCTGGCGAGTTTCGCGTGCGCCTACCTTCGCGCTCCGTTGAGTCGTTCGGACTTAAAACATCAACCGAAGTCTGGATGATGATCAGATCTCAGGCGTGTCGTTTGGTTCGCCCTGCCTTTTCCAGTACGTTGCGTCGTTTGTTTGTTTTCGTGTGCAGTGGCAACACAAGCCGTTCTCCCATGGCCCAGGCAATCTGCAACGCGGCCATCGCCAGACGACTCGGCATGCCGCTAGAAGCACTTGAGAGAGTGGGCATCAGAGCTGTGAGCGCCGGCCTGCACGCCCGACCCGGCGAACCGCTCGCTGGGGAAGCGGAACTGGCGCTATCAGCCATTGGCATGCCCGGCGTCGAACACCGATCCGGCAATCTGACTCATCGTTTAGCCCAGAACGCAGAGGTCATCTTTTGCATGACCGAAGCACAGCGCAAAGAGTTAATTGCGATGTTCCCCGAGGCTGCCTCGAAGGTTCAATGCCTCGAGCCACTCGGCGATATTGATGATCCGACCGGCAAGGGGTCCGCAGCGTTTCTAAAACTGGCGGGCTTGCTGGAACAGCTGATTGGCCACCGCTTGAGCACACTAGGCATATGGGAGCCTTCCTAGGAAGATTCAGTGCCGGCCCTTCCAGCAGAAACATTTCGGCCTAAGAGTGTTGTTCCAAGCCACTTATCAAGCCAGGGATTGAGCGTAGTTAGGCGCGACGATTCCGTCGAAACGCTGATGCCACTCCGGCCCACACCACCGCGTTCCGGTAACAAATTCATCCCCACTCGTGACTGGCCACCCGCTGGCGCGTGGAAGAAGCGTCAACGGGCCCTGGCTGCTCGCACTCTTTGCCGCTTGGGAATCGGCACGAGAAGAGACTCCCGCACTAAGGTCTGGTCCTCCGAAGTTTTGACCACCCTGGGAGCCGGTTCGTTTGCCGAGTTTCGCTCACTCAGATGCGCGGGCAAAGTGATCTGGTGCAACTTCGATCTGGCGCGGCAACTGGGTTTCTCGGTTCCAAATTCAAATCTCTTAACCCCGGAGCTTATCGATCAGCTGCTACCTCTTTCGTTACGGGCGGTAGCTCCGGAGGAGGATATACAAGATCAGGAAACGGTGACCATGTACGCCGACAGATATGGCGGCGACGGTCTGGGGCCGGCCCTGGGCGCCGGTCGCGCCGGCTTTCTTTCATACGGAAATCTTTACCTCAAAGGCATTGGTTTCACACCCCTCTTCAAGCACAACGACGCCGACGACTTCGCTCATTCACATGGAGGTGTTCATCTGGACGATTGCCTGGTGGAGGCAGTCTTTGGCGAGGTAAATGCAAATCTGTTTTCCCGCGGCTCGAGCAGAATTCTGGCGGTCATCGATCAGGGAAAAGTGGTGACTGATCCGCGCGGCAGGCGAATTCCAATTGGAATCGCGGTTCGCACCGGCTCACAACTTCGCCCCGCGCACCTCTTAACGCGCCTGCGAAGCAAATATTCTCAACTCGACAAGTTCATCAATATCACGCGTGCTTCCGGCCAGCTTGTAATCCGAACCTACGCATCGACGGGCCGTAAGTCGCCTGATCTCAAAGCCACTATGCTCCGGGTTATTGATGACCACGCGCAAACCGCCGCGGAAGCGTTTCGCTGGCGGATGATTCATGGCGCCCTGAGCTCATCGAACATGGAAATCAGCGGGGCGATGCTGGATCTGCCGACTCAGTCGACGCAGCCGCGCACGGCGCCAGTCTGGCTGCTGCAGTATGCGGATTCAAGTTTTGGATCGGAACACACTGCGCGCGCGCTTCACCTGGCGCCGGTTTACCGGAAACTGATCCGCAACGTTCCGGCGACCGATTGGGCGCGACTGAATCTCGAACCGATCAGCTTCAGAAGCGCAATGAACGAAGCCTATGACCGGCATCTTCAAATCCAACTATTATGCGCCGCCGGAATAAAAAAGGACGTTGCGCGCAGGACCCAAACCGATAACAAGCAACTTGCCAATTCCTTCACGCAAGTCCTTACAGAAATGGCTGCATTGAAGAATCGCGGCGCCTTGTGCGTGGCGCGAGCCACAGTCGAGCAGGTTGCGATTCTCAATGTCTTCAATCTCCTCCGCGAGTTTCCCAGTGTCTTCTTTGCAAGTCCCGAGGGCGATCATGGGGACAGCATCCGTCAATATCTGAAACCGATATTGCGTGGAAACCGCTTTCACGTCGCCAGGAAGCAAGCGGTCATCGACGCGCTCGTCGAAAAGTTTGCAGTCCTTTATCGAGACTTGATGGAGGTCTGTCTGGGTTACGTTAAAGAATATTACGGTGAGGCTGCCAATCTCCATCGTTCGGTGGCGGCGCGTGCGGCTTTCGAGAACCAACCGATCGAGCGCCTATATTCCCACCGACTCTTCAGCGACCTCCGCCGCGCGATCCGGATCTACAAATCAACGGGTGACGCGGAGACGCTTCGCAGAGCACTGGACGAGCGCATTACTGCTTCGTTGAGAAGTGTGGACGGACTGTTGGATCAGGGCGATACCCGTGTGTTAAGCGACAGCGGAGTTGAGCTGCAGATGAGGACGATTGACGGCGTTAACTACTCGGTGAGGGCCTGGAACGACGCCAAGCAAACCCGGCTCGTGCACATCGCTGTTGCGCTGGAAGAGGATGGCGAACATTATCTGACTTCCCTTCCCGCGCTGCCTCGCTTAACGAAGCGACAGTTGGAATCGCTACGCTTGCGCGTTACCGGTACTAACTCGCCCGCAGCCGGCTATAGGGGACAACTTGCCAACGATGAATCTCACGGGCTCGTTATGAGTTTCGACATCCCCGTTAGCATCCACCTGGTCGCCAGACTGGAGGGAACTATTTCTCTCAAGTTATCCGGAAGGTCGGCGTTATCCGATAGGCGGCACGAGCTCAAGGGATTTGTCTTCGCCATTCCTGACCGGCAGGAAATCAACAGCATGGTAGCTCGGGCGTTCGAGGAGTGATATGTGGTCAATCGGAATTTACGCCGGCGAGTCGCCGTTCGCCCTGCACGATGCGCCTGGCATCGCAAATCCGATTTTGACCTGCGACAGCGTCACTGACGTACGCGCCAGATTTGTTGCCGATCCTTTCATGGTCAATGCGGCCGGACGATGGCACATGTTCTTTGAAGTCTTGAACCAGCAGACTGACAAGGGCGAGATTGGACTTGCCACCAGCAGTGACGGCCTAAACTGGGAGTATCAGCAGATCGTGCTCGTCGAGGACTTCCA
>JANMVC010000715.1:0-4804 GCA_031392315.1 Pyrinomonadaceae bacterium
CCGGGCTTGATTCGCTGTTGTCCGTAGATCTCCGCCCCCGTTTTAGCGTCGAGGCACCACATGATGCCTTTATCGTTGACGATGTAGAAATATTTTCCATCCGTCACTGGTGTCGGCACGTCGGGACCGTTTGGCGTGGACCAGAGCACATGCGAACTGGTGATGTCGCCACGTCCACCCGCCTTCAAAGCAAGCAGCGGCTTGATGCGCGTGGGCGCATAGATGATGTCATTAAAAATCACGGGCGACGCCACGATCCGATAGAAAGGAAGGTTTTCCGGATTGAGACCATTCGCGCGCCAGAGCTCTTTGCCGGTGGCCAGATCGTGTCCGGTCACCACATCGCCGCCGGTGATTACTAGCTCCGCAGACTTGCCATAACGAAGCACCGCCGGCGTTGTATACGCATCAGGCGATTCGCGAATTGCACTTGTGGGCCGGTCGACTTTCCAAACGGTCTTTCCGGTAGTCTTCTCCAAACGCAAAACATAAGAAGGCTGGTCGGTCTTCATGCCGTGCAACACCTGTACGTAAAGTGCGTTGTCGAGTAAAAGCGGCGACGACGCGTAGCCCCAGTTGAGTCCAAACTCGCCGTAGTCTTTCTGAATGTCGCGCGACCAGATTTCCTTGCCGGTGAAGTCGAAACTTTTGAGGACGCCGGTGCCGGTCATTACGAAAACGCTCTTGCCATCGGTGACCGGCGAAGGCGACGACATGTTGTGCTTGCGCATCTTGACGTTGCCGGCGCCCAACAGCTTCTTCCAAAAGAGCGTTCCCTTCGTTCGATCCACGCACCAGAGGTAAAGATCGTCGCCGTCAGCGATGTTGAGGAAAACGCGATCGTTCCAAACGATTGGCGTCGAACCGCTCCAACTCGGCATCGCGAGTTTCCACGCAATGTTGTCGTCCGCCGTCCACTTCACCGGCAAGTTCTTCTCGCCGCTGACGCCGTTCAACGAAGGCCCGCGCCACTGCGGCCAGTTTTCGGCGGGGACGGCGGTCACCCAAAGTAAGATGAGTGCAAATATCCCTAAGATCTGTTTAGGCATGGCTAATTGCTCCTATTGAAACTGCTGAGCCGGTTGTGCCCGGCTTCGCCGCCGGATATGCCGAAGGGCTTGCCCTTCCGGATTGATCGTTCCTTTTTCGGGGCTGTGCCCCGAGTATCCGCATCAGGGGCGCAGCCCCAACATAAAAGGGAAGGTTGACGGAAGGGCAAGCCCTTCCGCACATCCGGCGGCAAAGCCGTTATCCCTTAAACTTGTATGTAAGCACGGCACACACTTTCACCGGCTTTCCAGATAGTCGTGTGCCGGCCGCGAAACGAACTTGTCGTGCGGCTATCACGGCAGCCTCTCGTAATTCCTGAGGACCGGTATCAGCAGTCGCATCTTCAACTTTGCCTTCTTCATCAATGAGTATTTGGACAGTGACAGTTCCCGAGATGCCTTGAGCTTTCGCTATCTCAGGATAAATCGGTGCGGGCTTGCTGATGGCCATGCGGTCTACAAAACCTCCGCTGATTGTGCATCTCTTCGTTGCTTGGTTAGCTGCGTTGCCTCTCTGACAGGAAACGGCTCTCTGCTTGCCTATTGAGTCATACAAGCAGCGATCATACTCGTCCATGGCTGGGAACCAAGTTCTAGATTCGGAATCCAATGCCCGTATTCTTTCTGCATTTACCTTGAAAACGTCAGCCAGAATGCGAAGTCGCAGTTCTTCACTGAGAACAGCGGCGGTCACGCTCAACTTCGCCTCATAATAAAGACTTTCCCGATCTGTCTTTCCGCGCAGCAGTGAAAGTGCCTGCTGATTAAGGAGCAGCGCCAAATGCGGCAGTGGTCTGTTTCCGTGTAAATAGCTGGGCGCCTTGAGAAACAATGATATCCAGTAGTGTTTCTCAACGTCACTACCGAGAAAGGTCAGGAGTTCTGCCTCGAACCTATCTCCGAGACGGATACGCTCAGCATTGAATACCTTTGACAATTGTTCCTTATTACCCGCAAAGCCGGCGCGTTCTTCTCTGAGTCGAGTTTCGAAGCCGTGAAAGGGTTTGCTGTCCTGGCCCAGTAGAGACGTTAATGAGAGCGCTAACAAGAACGTGACTCCGAGTAGTTTTCTCATCTTGTCTTCCCGATCCGCCGAAGCCAGTCTAAGGTTTCACTCCGCGCGCAGCGCCGGCAGCAACGGCGAACGCAGCGCCGACCAGGTCGCGACAATAGACGCGGTCAGGCCGGATATTAATACCGCCAGCAGCAACAGCGCGAGCGAAAAACTGCCCACGTGCGCCGCCCGTGAAAAGAAAACCGGTGCAATCGCCAGCAGCGCGCAGACTGTTCCAGTAACCAGTCCACAGGAAAGGAGAAAGGCGTTCTCCGCGATGATCATCAAAGTGAAGTGCGACGAGTTGTAACCAACGGCGCGCAGCAGAGCCAACTCGCGCCGTCGCTCCAGCACGTTGCGCAAGAGAACTGCGGCCATACCGAGTGTTCCCAGAAGCAAACCCAAACCGCCGAGCATTTGAAATGTGGAGAGATAGGTATTCTCGACCCGATGAAAACTTGCCAGCCGCTCCTCGGTTGAGACCACGTCGAAACCGAAGTCCGAAAGTCGATCTTCAAGCGCCGCGGCGACAGCGCCCGCAGGATCTGCACCCGATACGCCCGCCAAGTTTGTGTCTATCAGAAAGAAGCGATAGCCCTCCTCGTCAAAGAGCCGGAGAAAATTCTTCTCAGCCATCACGAGTTCGCTTTGGAAAATACTGTCCGCGAGCGCAGCCACGACACGCAAACGCACCGGCTGGCCATCCTTCCCTGACGGCAAGACAAAATCTTCACCCAGCTTGAGGTGCAGTACATAGGTCAGGGAATTCGCGTCGGCA
Source organism: Pyrinomonadaceae bacterium (assembly GCA_031392315.1). GTDB lineage: Bacteria > Acidobacteriota > Blastocatellia > Pyrinomonadales > Pyrinomonadaceae > PSRF01. The sequence goes on from JANMVC010000715.1 coordinate 2,882, forward strand.
ATGACCGGCACCGCGTCGTCAGGAAACTCACGATTCAGCAGCAGCCACGGATTTTCTTTTTCCTCTACGGTTGTGGCGAGAGAGCTTTGAAAAGCGAAGCGTTTACTGCGAATGAAGTCGTCGGTCGGAGCGATGATCTTGGGATTTTTCGGCTGGTAGAGATTGAGACAACTGGCATCGTCGCCCGGCCGCACGCGAAAGCGCGCGAAGGTCACACCCGCAGTTGACGCAGCAGCGTCTGGCGGATTCAAGTTCAAAGCTTCCTGTCCTTCGCGAGTGTTTAGATCGTGCACGACAGGCAGGAGCGATTCAGCCAGAAGGGCATAGCCGCCGCTGCCTGAGTTTGCGTCGCGAGTTGTGGCGTTGTCGCGTCTGAAAGCATCAACCGAGACGATGATGAATGCAGCCGAGGCAATCAGTGCGATGCAAACTACGCTTCGTCCCGGCCGGTAAGTCGCATTGCGAAATCCCAGGCGTGCCACCGCCCACCGGCCCGCGCCCGCAATGGTTTTCGCTTCACCGCGACGCAGCCAGGCCGACTGAAAAATCAGCGCGGCCACCAGCAAGAGCGTGCCGCCGCCGAAGAAGCCGGGCGTCTGACCGATCAAGTGCAGCGCTGAGGCGAGCAGGAGCAAGAGTGCAATCAAAGTGAGAACACTGGCAATCAAGAGACGCGGCGAAACAGAGAAGCGGCGACGCGGCGAGTTCTCACCGCGTCTCCTTGTCTCTGCGTCGCCGAGTCCGAACGGTTTCTCGTCGTGCGACAACGTCCCCGCGAGCAAACTGCGGGTGGATTGCTTTTTCAGACTGCGCAGCGTCCAGGCGACGCAGCCGAGTGCCGCGAGAATGCCACCCGCAGCGCCGAGCAAAAGGGATAGCGGCGACACGTGCAAACGCAGCATCGTGGTTCCTACAGCTTCAACCCACCAGGTGCGCAGGCCCAACATCATCAAGTAGCCATAAGCAAGAGCGCCCGCCAAGCCGATGATGCTTCCAAGAACTGCGAGCAGCAATCCTTCGGCGAGAAAAAGCGAGCGGATCTTCGACGCGGGAAATCCTACGGCTTGCAACACACCAATCTCACGCAGCCGTTGCTCAATGCCGAGTTTGAAGAAGAGCGCGGTCAACAGCAGCGCGGAGATCACCAGGAAGAAACTGAAGTAGAGAAAATACTCGCCGAAGTCGGTCGCGCCGCGTGAAGCTTCCAGTCCTTGCGCGCGCACGGGAAGAATTGCGAAGCCCTCCCCGATGGGATTGAGCGAAGTTCTTAATTTGCTTTCGTAGTTGCTGCGCGTTTGGGAGGGCGTCGTGCCGGCAGCGGGAGTGATGCGCAGGGAAGTAAGTTTGCCAAAGCGCGTCTGCCAGAGTTCCTGGCCCTTCGAGAGGGGAATGAAAGCCTTCGGAGTGGTGCGGTATTGGTCCCAGTAGTCCTCGTCCTGTTTCCGCACGCGTTTCAGATCTACTGGAAATGGAGGATCCCACGCAGAAAGATCTTCCGAGCCGGTGATGCCTGGATACTCCGGCACCAGGTTCTGGTCGGCGGCTAAACCCTTGAGCGGGACGATTGCCGCGAGCCGAAATTGCGCAGTCTTCGTTTCGAGCCGGCCGCCTTCATGCCAAAGGTAATATTCGAGCGAGACAACATCGCCCGCCTTCGCTCCCAGATCGCGCGCGGCCCACTCATTTAAGATGATCGGTGCTTCTGCTTTGCCGGACGATAGCGAGGTTGGGCCGTTACCGCCTAAACCGGAAAAACTTTCTTCATCAAGCGCGGTAACCAGCGAGTAGGGAATCGAACGACCACCAACCGAAATGCTGTTTGCCAGGTACGAGAGCACCGGCATTGTGCGGAGCGATAGCGCCTTCGCAGTTTCGTTTGCAGTTTTTGCCAGCGAGTCGCTAACGACCTTGCTGTCGTGTTCG
>JANMVC010000395.1:0-4436 GCA_031392315.1 Pyrinomonadaceae bacterium
GTGGAAACCGTCGGCGAAGCTACCGATCTTTTCAAGAACCTCCCTCAGCGATTCACGGTCTGGCATTCGCACTTCGACGAAGTGAAGCAATTGCCCGAAGGCTTTCGTCGCACTGCCTTCAACGAAACCTGCGCCATCCAGGCAATGCAACATCTGACGCGGCCATTGTTTGGAGTTCAGTTTCATCCCGAACTCTTCGACGACGAACATCCCGAAGGCCGGCAAGTGCTGGAAAACTTTCTGCAGCTTTAATCCACGCGCGCCAGTTCTTCTTTGCGAAAACTTTGCGTCCGGCTTTGCGCTCTTTGCGGTTTCAGTTTTAACCGCAAAGAACGCAAAGCAAACCGAACCATTACCCAGCTCAACCATTTGACAAGGCACTCAAGGGCTGGGGCTCTCCCTTCAACAGAGTCCCCGCAGCGCGCCCGGCATCCCCTCCGTGAGTCAGCTCCTTTCCAGCAAACACTACGCAAAAGCACAGTTGACCGACAAAGGAATACAGCCAGCCCGGGCAAAGTGAACGGATTTGACGCGGACTACTCGGGCAAATTGGCGGCCTCTGTTTAACTCTAGGTATTTCCTTAGTTACGCAAATTATGGCCATTTTTCGGCCTTTTTTGCAGGTTTGGGCGGTAGACAGCCCTATGCTCGTATGCTAGTTTTCAAGACGACAAGCGGGGACCAAACACCCCGCTCGTTCCATTTTATCGACGCATTTTTTGGAATCATTTAGCGCGTGCATCGAGGGCTGAAACGCCCAGACCCCGGATGAGCCGGAGTCGAGCCAATGTGAAGAAACGGCTCGCGCAGGCGCTTAGAACTACTTCGCACAGGAGCCCCGACGAATGAAAGCATTTTTGAATAGGAGCGCAGTGATCGCAGGCGCGCTTCTTTTTAGTTTGATAATCCTCTCAGCGAAACCATCCATAGCCGAAACTCTACTTTCACCGTTCCAACAGAAAGATGCAGTGCAGCCAAATCCGCAGAAGGCGGTTAGCCCGCGCGAAATTCTGCGCCGCGCTGAAGCCGAAGACGATATGACAGTTCCGTCCACCGCTTCTTCGTCGGAGTTGAACGGAACAGTTACAGAAGCTGAAACCCCGATTGTTCCCGCGACGAATTACGTAGCCACGGCTTACAGTCTGCGCGGGAAAACTGCGAGTGGCCGCATGGTTAGCAAAGGCATCATCGCTGCCGACCCGCGCGTGTTGCCTTTGGGTTCGCGCGTGAGACTGGAAGTGCCCGGCTACCATGGCGAATACCTCGTGGCGGACACGGGCGGCATGATTCGCGGACGACGCATCGATATCTGGATCCCGAGTTCAAGGGAGGCTATGCGCTTTGGACGTCGCACAGTGAAGCTAACGGTGTTGAGCTATCCGGCCAAGCGCGCCAAACGCGGAACGAAGGCTTAGTCGGGATTTATTGAACTAGTTCTCTGCGAGGCAGGAGGTAAAACCCTCCTGCCTTTTTTGTTAGTACGGGAGCGGCCCCTACGAGAGATCAAGTGCTCGCTAAACTGCAGCGCAAGTCGTGGTAACATGGCGACTCAAATCAAATCCAATTATCGAGGTTTAGGAAAGGCCAATGCAGGTTAGCCAGCAACCTTCTGCAAACAATCAGGAGATTCCCGCGCCTGAACCTTTGGTCGAAGTTACCCGCGGCGGACTGACCGAGTCGCGGCATCGCGGGCACATCGTGGCCGTGGAACCTGACGGCCGAGTGGTGGCCCAACTCGGCGCCCGCGAGACGGTTACTTACCTCCGTTCATCCGCCAAACCCCACCAGGCCATCCCGCTCCTGACTTCCGGCGCCGCCAATCGGTTTAAGTTCAACGAACGCGAGATAGCGCTCGCTTGCGCATCGCATAATGGCGAAACGATCCACACGGAAGTGGTCGCGGCCATGCTCAAAAAGATTGGCTTGGAACCTGATGCGTTGAAGTGCGGAGTCCACGACCCATTCAGCCCAGACGTCACGCGCGAGCTGCGCGAAAAAGGCGAGGCTCCAAATGTTTTGCAAAACAATTGTTCAGGAAAACATGCAGGGATGCTGGCGCTGGCCCTGCACCTCGGTGCACCGATTGAAACTTATGACGAGCCCGGTAATCCGGTGCAGCAGGAGATTGGAAAAGTAGTCGCGCAGTTTTCAGGTATTCCGATCGAAGACATTGCCGTGGGCACGGACGGCTGCGGCGTTCCGGTCTTTGGGATTACCATCAAAGCGATGGCGCTGATGTACGCGCGCCTGGTTTCGCCGCCAACAGAGTTTGACGAAAAGACGAGGGATGCCTGCGCGCGCATCGTGTCGGCAATGAGCACGTATCCCGAGTTGATTGGCGGCACAAAGGATCGGCTGGATACAGAAATCATGCGCGCCGGCAAAGGTCGCCTGATTTCCAAGGTTGGCGCGGAAGGGGTTTACACCTGCGGCATACTTCCCTGCGAAGATTGGCCACGCGGCCTGGGGTTGGCTTTGAAGATTGAAGATGGCGACGACCATCGCGCACGTCCCACAGTCGTGATTGAGTCGCTCCGACAACTTGGCATACTGGCTGATGAATCGCTCGAAGCAGTCTCTCGTTACGCGTTTTTCCCAGTGCGCAACCGGCGCGGCGATGTAGTCGGTGAAGTCACGGCGGAATTTAAGTTGAAGATGGAAAAGGGCCAGGGCAACTAATGGAAAATGGTGCACCGTCGCAAATGGCATCCGAAGAAACCGATGAGGCGCCGCTTAACCTCCCGCCGTTGCGGCGTGACGCACGCGGGAATGTTGATCTTGATTCTATTCCGGACGTGATTCAATGGTTTCTCGACTTCGATCAGCGCGTTGCGATAATCAAACACCCGAACGTCGAAGAAGTATTCCAATGGAAGCAGGCCGAGAGCCGCGCTGCCGGGGAAAAGGTTTTTGACTTCAACCGCGCTGAGGATCGTCTGGCAATCGGGATCATCCAGGCACTGTCGGAGTATCGGACGGAAACCTCGCTGCATTCGTGGATCAGCCAACTGCTGAATGCGCTCGATTCAGCATCGAAGGCCAACGAATCTGCTGCGGAGGCTTACAAGCTTGAGTTGGCGGCGGGCGGTTCAGTGGTAAAGGAAGCGGAGAAGATTCCCACGGCCCGCGGCCGACGCGAGTTTCTGATTAATTGCTGGCTGGAGACGCTATGCACCGCAGAAGCAAGAGTGCTTGGCTGGTTGTACAAAGAATTCTACGGCCATCCCTTCGCGCCCTAAACCAAGCAGAAGCCCCTAACGTCGGAACCGCGGCGTTAGCGGGCGGACCACCTAGCCAAATCGCGATCTCCGGTGAAGAGAGGACTGCCCGATAACGCAGGCGGTTCAGACAAATCCATGAACGACACCCTCCGCGCGCTCTTTCCCGTTACCGAACGCGCCAACTACTTAAACCACGCCGCCGTATCGCCACCACCGCTCCCAACGATCGCAGCCATTCAATCTCAGTTGCGCGACGTCAGTGAAAATGGATCCGTCAACTTCAAGAGTTGGATCGCGACCAAGGAAAGAACGCGGCAGTTGCTGGCAGGACTGCTCGGCGCGCGCCCGGAACAAGTCGCATTCGTGAGAAACACTTCAGACGCGCTCTCGACCGTTGCCAACGGTCTCGACTGGCGCAGCGGCGACAACGTCGTCACCTTCCGCAACGAGTTTCCCTCAAATATTTATCCGTGGCTGCGACTGCGAGATGCGTTTGGCGTCGAAGTGCGGATGTGTGAAGAACGCGTTGGCCGAATAGATCTCGATGAACTGATCGGCTTGATGGACAGCCGAACGCGAGTGGTGGCCATCAGCCATGTGCAGTATGCATCGGGATTTCGTGCCGATCTCGAACGTATCGGTCGCGCCGCCCGGGTCCACGATGCGCTACTCGTCGTCGATGCAATTCAATCGCTGGGCGTGGTTCCCATCGATGTTGAATCGGAGTTTGTTGACGCGGCTGCCGGGGCCGGTCACAAATGGCTTTTGACTCCGGAGGGCGTGGGCTGGCTCTACTTGTCTGCGCGAGCTCGTGAGCGGGTGCAGCCGACGCTGGTGGGTTGGATCAGCGTTCCGAACCCGGAGGACTACAGCAATTTTGAACAAGGTTGGAACGAAGGCACGCTCGCATGGGAAACGGGCACGGGGCCCGCGTCACTCATACATGGACTGGAAGCGAGCTTGAAGCTCTTGACTGAAACTGGAATCGAGCGAATTCAGAATCACATGGAGGCGTTGACCGACCATCTTTGTGAAGGCCTGGCAAACACTAGCTATCAAATCGTCAGCTCGCGGCGCCCGCGCGAGAAGTCCGCGATTGTCTGTATTCGAAACAGCGCCGGCTGGACTTCGCTCGATCTCTACTCTCATTTAAAGAAAAGAAATATCATCACCGCCCCGCGCGGGGATCGACTCCGCATCTCACCACACCTCTAC
>JANMVC010000081.1:0-3561 GCA_031392315.1 Pyrinomonadaceae bacterium
TGGCCAGTCAGGCTGCGGATTGGCAAGCACCGAAGAGAACAGCGCCAACACTCGCGCAGGTGAATGTTGACCAGCCAGCAACGGTTGTTCGCCACGCGGCAGACCAAGCTCGGCGCGCAGGCGATAGATTGGCTCCATCACTTTTTCCAGTTTATGCGACGCCAGCCGATAAAACAGTCGGCCCAGCACCGGGCTCAGTTTCACCAGATGATAAAGCGCCGGCATTTGCGGCGGCACGGGCGGATCGTAAGCCGAGAAGAAAGAGATAGGCGCCAGCACGCTCGACACCCAGGGCAGCCCGCGCTTCTGCGCCACGATTGGGCCAACCAGCGGCAGCGGATGCGTAAGCAAGAGATCGGCGCCGGCAACGGCAGCGTCAAGATCTTCATAGACCTCGCGGGGGTTCGCCGTAAACAGTTCCATCACCTTCTCGGTGCCGACTCGCGGATCGATCAATTCATGCGAGAGTTTTAGCAGCGCCTTTTCGTCATCGTGGGACGGCATGTTGGGCCGAATGGGAATAAACTCAAGACCAGCGGCGTCCATCTTTTCGCGATAGACTTCTGACGTAGCGATGACCGGCGTGTGACCACGCGCCTTCAGTTCCAGTGCAATTGCAATGTATGGATGAATGTCGCCGAAGGAGCCGAAGGTTGAAAGAACGATGCGTTTGCCTGAGATCATGGCGTTCGGTTTGTTGCGGTCCGCAGGCTCGAAACGTCGCCCGCGCGAACAATCTTGATTTCACCGTCAAAGGTTTCCACGCGTAACGCGCCGTCGCGTTCGAGTCCGCGCGAAGTGCCTTCGAGAATCTCATCACCGGTTTCGACGCGAACTCTTTTGCCCGTTGCGTAAGTAGATCGCCGGGACCACTCGCGAATGATTTTCTCAGGGCCACCTGACTCTTGCAGTATTTGATAGTACCGCGCAAATGATTTGACCAGGGCATCGAGCACAACTTCGAGATCGGGCATGTGGCCCGTTATGGCCGCGACGGACGTGGCAACCGAGGCTAGCGCCGCTGGAAAGGCATGGTTTGTCAGGTTGATTCCGATGCCTACCACCAAAGCGCGGCCGGCAGGCGTCTCGACCGTCTCAGCAAGTATGCCGCAAAGCTTCTGGTCGTTTGCGAGCACATCGTTTGGCCATTTGATGTCCGCCTGCAGCGCACACGATTCGCGCAGCGCTTCATAAACAGCAATGGCGGCGGCCAATGTGATCAAGGGCCAGGAGCTCTGCTCAAAGCTGGGACGAAGGACGACACTGAAATAAAGCCCCGCGCCTTTTGGTGAAACCCACTCCCGCTCGAGCCTGCCTCGGCCGGCGGTCTGCTCGCTCGCCACCACGCACAAACCTTCCGCGGCGCCCGCAATGGCGCGTCTGGCGGCTTCGAGATTGGTGGAAGGCAGTGAATCGAAGCGCAGAATCTGTGGGGTCAGCTTGATCACCTTGGTTCAAATTCCCGACTGCTGGGCCAAACGAATTGCATCGCGCGCCAACTCCAGCACAAGTTGATCGAAACTACGGAAGCGCTCATCGCGCGTTTGGCCCTTCGCGTATCGAAAATAGATTTGCTGAATCACGACTGCGACTTTGAAACGGGCAAACGTTTCATAGAACACAATCCGGGAAAGGTCGCGTCCGGTCTTGGCGAAGTATCGCGCGATAAACTCCTCACGAGTAAACCAACCCGGCCCATTGGTGATCGCCCGCAGCGAACTGTTTGGGTCGCCATCCTTTCCTCCTGACATTGTCCAGTAAGTGAGTGCCAACCCAACGTCGATGAGTGGATCGCCAACCGAGCACATTTCCCAATCAAGCACCGCGACGACACGCGCTGGATCGTTTTCGTCGAGCATTAGGTTGTCGAGTTTGAAATCGTTGTGAACTATGGTCGCGTCAGCCACGTCAGTCGCGTCAGTCCCGCCAGTCCCATCGTCGGGCGGCAGCCGTTCGCTCAACCATTTGATCACGTCATCCATTTCGGACACTTCGCCGGTTTGCGAACGCGTCCAGCGATCGGCCCAACCGCGCACCTGCCGCGCCACGAATCCAGCGGGCTTGCCAATGTTAACGATGCCGGTTGCCCGAATGTCTACCGCGTGAAGCTCCGCCAGTGTGTCGATCACTGCGCCGCTTAAACGCCGCCGCAAGGTCCGGTCTTCACTCACTTCGCGAGATATGCCGGAACGAACAATGCTGCCGCGGCGGCGTTCCATCAGATAAAACGGGACTCCGATGACTGATGCGTCTTCGCAGAGAAGTACCGGCGCCGGCGCCAGAGGAAAACTTGGATGTATCACTGAAAGCAGTTTGTACTCGCGCGGCATGTCGTGGGCCGTTGGCGCGACTGGGCCAACTGGAGGACGGCGCAGGACAAATTCCTGCGCGCCATAGCGAATCAGATACGTGAGGTTGGAATGCCCGCCGGGAAACTGTTCGACCTCGAGCGTAGCGGTTTCGCCCGCCGCAGTTGTCGCAGGCAGACGTTCGCGCAGATAACGATCGAGCGCTGCGAGATCAAGCTCTTCGCCTGCCCTCACCGTGGTGCTGTCCTTGAGTCCGTTCATAAAATCGGATATTGGCGATTGCGCTTGCGACCAAACAGCAAACTAAAGTTTGTACTCTAAACTACTTGTCTGTAGCGCTGCCGAAGGTTTTCAGAATGCGTTGCGCCACCGACTGCCGGTGAACCTCGTCGGGCCCATCGTAAATTCTCGCCGCGCGCGCGTCGCGATAAAACATTTCCAGCGGCGTGTCTTTGGAGTAACCCAACGCGCCATGAACTTGAATTGCGCGGTCAACCACGTCACACATCACCCGCGCGGCGTAAAACTTGATCAGTGAAATCTCCACGCGCGCGTCGTCGCCGCGATCCATTTTCCAGGCGGCGTTGAGCGTCATCAGACGCGCGGCATTGATCTCAGCAGCGGAATCGGCAATCCAGTTTTGCACCGTCTGCTTCTTTGCCAGCGGCTCGCCAAACGATTTCCGTTTTAGCGCATAGGCGCACATCATTTCGAAACTGCGCTGCGCCACGCCCACCCAGCGCATGCAATGTTGAATGCGGCCCGGACCGAGACGCGCCTGGGCCAACTTAAAACCTTTGCCCTCATCTCCCAAAAGATTTGCCAGAGGCACGCGACAGTTTTCGAAGCGCACCTCGCAATGGCCACCCACGCCGCCCGATCCCATTACCGGCACTGACCGCACAATCGTAAAACCCGGCGTGTCGGTCGGGACCAGGATCATGCTGGCGCGGGCGTGCGCGGCAGCTTCCGGATCGGTAACAGCCATCACAATCGCGAAGGCTGAACCAATCGCGCCACTGGTAAACCACTTATGCCCGTTGATGACCCAGTCGGCGCCGTCACGCACTGCGCGGGTTTGCAAGCCGGTGGGATCGGAGCCGGAGACTTCCGGCTCGGTCATGGCAAAACATGAACGCACGTCGCCGGCGGCTAGCGGTCGCAAGTACTTTTCCTTTTGTTCTGGCGTCGCGGAGATGATCAGCAGTTCGGCATTACCCGCATCCGGCGCAGCGTTACCGAAGATGCGCGG
>JANMVC010000097.1:0-7835 GCA_031392315.1 Pyrinomonadaceae bacterium
TGGTCCCGAAGGCGAAAGCCAACGCGAGCGGCATGGCCCAGCGGGTGTTTTCGCGACGCAGCAGTAAAAACATCAGGACGCTGGCGAGCGAAGCGAGAAGCGACGCGGAGATCTTCTCCATTAGTTCCGCCACTCGGTCAACTTGCGGCTGCTCCCAACCGTGGGCGTCGAGCCAGAGCACGGCGGGCAGATAGAGTGGCGCCACCAGCAAAGGAGTCACAACAGGATACAGGGAAACGAACTGATGCCTGGGAGTTTCGGCGATCCAGTAGGCTGACGGCTCGAAATAATTGACCTTAGCGTCAGTGCCCACACGCCTATTCCGGTCTGCAATCATCGAATGGCCATGAGCAACCAGCCGCGCATTCGCGTCGAGATCCAGCGTGCGATCGTGCCAGAGAATCAGCGGTAGGTATCGGGCGGGCAGAGTGTCCCCGGAGCCAATCTGCCGCAGGTTCGCGTTGTAAACCAGGAAGCAGACCAGGCCGAGGAGGATCGGCGCCGTCAGAAAGTGCCGGGAAAAACGGACCGCTCTTCCAGGCGATGGTGAACTACCAGCGGGCAATCTCAATTCCTCATCATCCTGTACATTAGCGCGTCAACTTTCTTATTGTGCGGGGAAACGACAGCTCAACGCCCGAGCTATCCAGATATGTGGAACCCTCGTTCGCTTACACGCCGCAGCGTCTGGGTAGTGGGTCAGTTTCGTTAGCTAAGTCCGACAAACTTTAGTTTGTCGAGCGCTGCGACAAGCTGAAGCTTATCGGACGTCAAACCGACCCACTACCAGCGCGGAAAGCCGACGCGGCGCAGCAAATCCTGGAAGCGCGGATCGGCGCGCAAGTTATTCCATTTCGGCTCGACTTTCAGAAAAGCCATTTTCGGGTCGCGCTGTTCATAACCTTTCTCCAACCAGGCCAGTGCTTTGTCAGTTTCGCCAAGGCAGTTATAAATAAGCGCGATGTGAGTAGGTGGTACAAAACGCTCTTTCGATAGACTCAGCAACGAGTCTACCGCAGCCTGCGCTTCATCGCGTTTGCCCCATCTCGCCAAGGCACAACTGCCGTAAGCGATTGAAATTGTTTGATTGGGCGAAAGTTCTTTCGCCCGCTGCGCTTCAGCGACGGCTTCGCGGTACATTCCTTTCTCGATATAAGCGCTCGCAGCAAATAAGTGAGGCAACCAAAAATTCGGAGCGAGTTTAAAGGTCTTCTGCAATCTGTCTAACGCTTCATCAGTTCGTCCGGCGTGAAGTAGAAACTGCCCTTCCAGCGCGCCGACAAACGGAGAAAGCGGATCCAGCTCTCTGGCCTGTTTTATTTCCGCAAGCGCTTCGGCATGCCGCCCAGTGTTTGAAAGCAGATGAGCGTAAAACAGATGCGTATCTGCGACGTTCGGATTGAGTTGGAAGGCCCGCTTATACTGATCTTCGACTTCATTCCAATTCCACTCGTACCAAAACATTGACGCACCCAGAGCCGTGTGAGCTTCGGCGAGACCGCCATCAATTTCTAATGCCCTTTGCGCCGCCGCTTTCGCCTTCGGCAGAACCTCCGCCGGGGTCATCTCGACACCCAGCGCAAGCGAGCGATATGCCTCCGAGAGCCCGACGTAGGCAAGCGCGTAAGCAGGATCAGTTTCAATCGCCTGTTGTAAATATGAGATGCCTGTTTGGATTTCCGGCGGCGTTAACTTGAAAACGTGGAAACGTCCCTTGAGATAAAGCTGATAGGCTTCCGCGTTTGCAGTGTAATTTTTCGCCAGCTTCTGTTCGTCAGCGCCCGATAACTTCAGTCGCAAATTAATTGAAACGTCGCGCGCAATTTCACTCTGCAAGGTTGTCAGGTCGGTCATTGAGCGATTGTAGTCTGCGCTCCACAAAGCCGTTTCCGTGTTCACATCAACCAATTCGATATGCAGCTTTAAGTCATTGCCGCGTTGCACGAGACGTCCAGTCAAAACCGCTTGCACGTTGAGTTCTTTGCCGACCTGTTGTGGTGAAGTCTCTCTGCCTTTGTAACGGAACACGGAACTGCGAGCTTTGACAGAGAGTTTCGGCAATTGTGAGATGCTGGTGATGAGCATATCGGTCATGCCGTCGGAGAGATAATCGAGGTCGCTGTTGCCGCTCTCATTCTTGAACGGCATTACAGCAATGGATTCGATCGGCGGATGGTAGTTACTGTAAGACCAGAAGATCAGAACAGCCACCACCAGGAGCAACAGACCCAGCACTCCAGCCCCGATGAAATAGCGCCTCGTCTTAGGCCGGTCCTGCATGGTTTGTTGGTTCTGAGCCTGGGTTCCTCCTTGACCACTTCCGGAAGATGTCGAGCCTGAAGGGGTCAACATTTCTGGTTTGACGGCTGAGCTCTCGTCACCAGGAATCAGGTCGTTAAGGTCCGCGAGCATTTCATTGGCACTGGCATATCTTGCATCCCTGGACTTTTGCAGGGCTCTGAACACGATCCGTTCCAGGTCTTCAGGCACGGCCCGGCCATGATCCGAAAAAGTCGGCGGTTGCCGTTCGAGCACGGCCGACATAACGTCCATCGGCGTCTCGCCCGCGAACGGCCTTTGACCGGTGACCAACTCATAAAGCATCACGCCCACGCTCCAGATATCGGTGCGAGAGTCAATCGCCTGCCCGCGCGCGTGTTCAGGCGACATATAGGCCGCAGTGCCAATCACCGTGCCGGGAGTTGTTGCTAGCGCCTCTTCCTGATCGTCGCCGTTCGGATGACTGTACTTTGCAACGCCGAAGTCGAGCACTTTCACCAGCCCATCAGTGCGCACCATGACGTTCGCGGGCTTGATGTCACGATGTACGATCCCGGCCGCGTGTGCCGCCGCAAGCGCCCTGGCTATCTGCCTGGCAATGTCGACCGCTCCCGACACCGTCACCTTGCCTTCACTGATGAGTGCCTGCACGGTCTGCCCATCAACGAATTCAGTGGCGATGAAGTGGTTTCCTTCCGCCTCGCCGATTTCGTAAATAGTCAGAATATTCGGGTGATTGAGCGCAGAGGCAGCGAAGGCTTCCCGGCGAAACCGGCGAATCCTCTCTTCCTCAGTCACGTCGTAGGACGAAAGCAGCTTTACGGCTACCGAACGTTTTAGTCGCTGGTCATGAGCGAGGTAGACCTGACCCATCCCTCCGGCGCCGAGCGACCTAATAACCTGATACGGGCCGATGTTTTCTTTTGGCAGCTTCGCGGGAGTGGGCGCCAGCAGTTGAGTGGCTTCCTTGATGGCCCGGCTTCCGAACAGAGTCTCGGGTGAATCGTGAGCGAGCATCGATTCAACTTCCTGGCGCAGTTCATCGTCAGGTCCGCAAGCCTCGGTGAGAAAGGCTGCGCGCTCATCCGGCTCGAGCTCGACCGCGGCAGTAAAGATCCGATCAATTTCTTTCCACCGTTCGGGTGTGGTCATGTCTACTCGTGGCTGAGCTCTCTGCGCAAAAAAGCCTTCGCGCTGCGCCAGTCGCGCTTGATTGTATCTACCGAAAGACCAAGAACCTCGGCGGTTTCCTCCAGGCTAAGGCCACCGAAGTAGCGCAACTCAACCACGCGGCCCTTCCGTTCGTCAACGCTAGTGAGATTACTAAGCGCATCGTCAAGCGCTATCAACTCAGCGGCGCGCTCGTCGCCAAGCACCGCCACATCTTCAAGCGAAAGAGTTTTCCCGCCGCCGCGCTGAGGACCGAGGTGTTTGCGCGCGTGGTCGATCAGAATACGCCGCATGATTTGCGCCGCAATGCCGAAGAAGTGGGCTCGATTCTCCCAGCGTACGACCCTTTGATCGATGAGCTTCAGATAAGCCTCATTCACCAGCGCAGTTGTTTGGAGGGTATGGTTCGGGCGCTCATGGCTCATATAGCGATGGGCCAGCCGGTGTAGTTCCGCCCCAACCATGGGTAGCAGCTTGTCGAGCGCCGAACGATCACCATCGCTCCAGGCAGCGAGCAGTTGAGTCACTTCTATGGGCAAGGTTCCGGGCATTTTGATTTCTGTCCTGCGTTCACGAAAAGAAACCTGAGAAGCGACTCAGAAAAGCTCGGGCATTGTAGCCGTCCCACCGCCGGCTGCCAATTTTGCGCCCGGGAAATAACGCGCGCGATGCCCCTTCTGAGCCCCAGGTCTCGCGTTAGTGGTTAAGGCAACGACCACGAAGGCCTTCTCCGGAATGAATCCGCACGAAGAAACGCCTTATTTGCTAACCGTTATTCAAAAGGAATTTTATGCATTCGAAGTCCTCGTTCACGTACTTGCGATTGGTCATGCTGGCGCTGACGGGTCTCTCCGCGATCGCCCTGGCTACGACGGTTGGTATGCACAAGTCTGGGGCCACGCCCGCAGGGCAAGGCAAGACTACTATCGGCGCGAAGGGTCCGTCGCGTCAGGCCGGAAGTCGACGCGACAGCAAGGCCGCTGCGTTTATGTCGCAGCCGTCCGTCCGGGCGTCGCTCGAAGAAATCAAACTCACGGATCCAGCCGGCGTCGAGGAAGACGCTTTCGGGACCACGGTTGCGATCAGTGGCACGACCGCTGTCGTGGGCACGGTGGAAGAAAAGGTCCTCGTCTTTGTTCAGCAGGACGATGTATGGGAACTGCAACAGACACTTCCTGCCCCTATGAACACCGATAATGACGGCCAGCCGAGAACCATCCCGGTCTCTATCGATAAGGACACCATCGTCGCGGGGGCGTTCGGTATTGCCTACGTTTATGTGCGAACCGGTACAACCTGGTCGCTGCAGACTTCAATGATTTCCCCGGTCTCCACTGAGGACCCCTTCTACGGTGGCAGCTTCGGCAAATCTGTCGACGTTAGTGGCAACACAGTCATCGTGGGAGCTAGTGGGGTGGACGATCAGGCAGGAGCCGTATATTTCTACGAGCGCAGCGGTACCAGCTGGTCCGGGCCGGAGAAGGTCTCGGCCGATGATCATTCACCGGGACCTGCACGTGACCTGTTCGGCTGGTCAGTAGCCATCGACGGAGATACGGCCGTCGTCGGGGCTCCTAACCAGGACGTCGTAGACAATGGAACGCAGGAAGAGGGCGCAGCTTATGTCTATGTGCGAAATCTCGGCGAATGGGTTGAACAAGGGTATTTGATACCGGACGAGAACGTAATCGGCAGCACCTTCTACATGGGCGATGCGGTAGCTCTCAGCGGTGACACGGCTGTCGTTTCGGCATCATTCAGCGAGCGTGTTTTTGTCTTCGCGCGAGAGGGAACGTCGTGGACAGAACAACAAGTGCTTACGGCCTCTGACGGAAACTCGCTTGATTGGTTCGGTTCTTCGGTCGCCATAAGTGGTGAGACGATCGTTGCCGGTTCATACCGAAATGAGGATTTTTTGGGCGCCGTGTATGTCTTTGATCGGACTGGAGCAACATGGTTTCCTCGGGAAAAGCTTACGGTCATCGACGGTGTGCCAACGGAGTTTTCTGGCTTTGCTTTCGGTAGTGGGGTGGGCGTCAGCGGCGAGACGATCATTGCCGGGGCGCCTAATGAAAATATTGAGGGAAATGATTTTCAGGGCGCCGCCTATATTTTCCAAAAGCTCGACAGCGACGGCGATGAATTGGCTGATGACTGGGAGGAAGAAGGAATCACAGTTGCCGATAATGGCAGGGTTATCGGCACCGGCAACCTTGAGGGAGAGGGAACCTTCATCGACTTGCCAGCAATGGGCGCCGATCCTATGCACAAGGATGTCTTTATTCACGTTGATTGGATGGAGCCAGATGCCGGGCGGGATTTTGAGCCCAGCCCGCGTGCCATTGCTATGGTGATAGACGCTTTCGCCACTGCGCCGGTCACGAATCCGGATCTCGAGCCCGGCATAAACTTACACGTGGATTTCGGCCCCGACAGCATCATGAAGTATGTCGACGGAGAACCTGAAACGTGGGGCGATTTGTCGGAAGCCGGCGAGGTGCCCTATCAGGCAGTCATGGAGGATGTTGGCAAGGATCCCCCCTATAGTTGGCCCACAGTTGATGCTGTTAAGATGGACCGCTTCACGCCCGCCCAGAGGAAGTCGATTTTTCACTACGCCCTGTACTGCGACTCCTATAGAAAGCCCGGTGATCCGCCAGACAAAGAAAGACGTGGTGGCACTTCGCGGGGCGCTCCCGGCAGTGAGTTCCTCCTCGCTATCGGTTCGCGCCCCCCGGACGGCGAGCCAATTAGAGAAGCCAGCCTCTTCATGCATGAGTTCGGCCATAATCTCGGACTTTTTCATGGCGGCGGAGACGACGTCAATGATAAGCCGAACTACATCAGCATCATGAACTATAGGTTTGACCTCATCGGTACACTCCACCCAAATGGGCGGCAGCGCTACATTGACTATTCGAGGGCGGCCCTTGACACACTGGATGAGAATAATCATCTCAGCGAGACTGTGGGTATCAATGATCCAGAAATGCACCTCACGACCTGGAACCCGCGGACGCGGCCTGACACTCCGCCGGGCTCGAACAAGTGTCTACAAGAACCGGACTCCTATTACCGGTTGTTCTATCCCAGCAATGCTCTTGACTGGGACTGCGATGGCATCCAGAGCCCCAGTCCGGTAGCAGCAGACATCAACGGCGATGGGGAGTTAGGTCTTCTGAAGGGGTTTGACGACTGGCCTGTCCTTGTCTTTGATGGAGGCGGTCGCATAGGTCATATCACGAGCGCCGAAGCCAACAAAATAGATAACACCGGAGTCAGTGGATCTCAGCGGGCGAGTACGTCTGCTCAATCAGACACGCTACCTGATGAGCTGACAATAGAAGAACTTGAAGCCCTCGTTCCGCCCGCCCTTCTTGCCGAGGAGTCGGTAGCTCCGCTCGACGTGGTTACCGTCTCGCTGCACACGGGCGCAGCGCCACTACCGGTAAATTTCGATGGCAGCGCTTCGACTGCGGTTAGCGGGACGATTGTTGATTGGCAATGGAACTTCGGTGACGGCACCACTGGTTCGGGAGCAAACGTCACCCACACTTACACCGCACTCGGCGATTACTTTGCGACTCTCACTGTCACCGACAGCAATGGACGTGTAAATCTCATACCGCTGCTGAACCGTGTGACGGTAACTGGCAACCAACCCAATCTCACACCATTCCAGCCGCCAACGTGGTCTGACAAGATCGTAGTCTCGACTGTTGCCGGCACAAACACCGACAGCGCAGATCTTACAACCAGCGACGCTCTCTATATCGATTTGGCGGTAGTCAACAACGGCCCTGGCCCGACGACCGCAGACTTCGCCACCAAGCTCTTTGTGGACGGCGTTGAAGTGCAATCCTTTGTTACCAGTCCACCGCTCTTTAGCAACTCTTTTTCTGCGGCGCAGGACCTAACAATCGGGCCGCTCAGCGCCGGGCAACATACGCTAAAGGTTGTCGAGGACGGCACTGGATCTATCGTGGAGACGGATGAGTTTGACAATGAATACAGCAGGGTCATCAACGTCACAGGGGCGAACCCTACTCCGAGCCCGACACCAACTGGATCGCCTAACCTAACGCCGTATCAACCACCGGGTTGGTCGGACAAGATCGTCGTCTCAAGCGTTACTGGAACGAACGCAGACAGCGCCACACTCAATACGACCGATACCCTGTTTGTTGATTGGGCAGCGATTAACAACGGCGCCGCGTCGACGGCTGGCTCCTTCGAGACAAAGCTGTATGTGGATGGCGTGGAAAAGAACAGTCGGATAACTTCCCAAACCATAAATCCGGGCGGTTCCTTCGGAGTTCAGGACATTACCATCGGGTCGCTGAGCGCGGGACAACACACTGTTCGCGTCGTGCTCGACAGTGGGG
>JANMVC010000315.1:0-2977 GCA_031392315.1 Pyrinomonadaceae bacterium
CGCTCAGGATACTGCGCGAACTGCGGCATCACAGATAGTTCAGGTCGAACCTAAAGGACCGCCTCAAGCCTTGATTGTGATTGACGACGCCATGGTTCAAGGCGCTAAGACTGTTCTTGGCGGCACAGTGAAAAATACTTCTGAGCAGAAACTAGGCCCCTTGACTATCGAACTGGAGTTACGACGGCGCAAGGACGCCGCCGCTGAAACAAAGCTGATAGCTTTGACCCCTGCCGAGATTGCGCCACAGGAAGCGTCCCGATACTCAGTCGAACTGAAGACTCAGGAATATAGTTCAGCGCGTGTGGTCGCGCTCAGAGTCCAGGGTCTGGCCCAGCCGTTGGTCTACTCCACTTCCCAGGGCCGACAGCGGCCTGCGGATCGACCCGAATCCAAAACGATTACGGTCGGTAAGCGTCCCACCAAGGCAGACGCTTTTCTTAACTCGGCTGACAATCCGGCTCGCATTCCCTAACCGCACTTCCCGTCAATTCTGAGGTAGCCCGCATGGTCGCTGACTCCCCCAACGCTAAGGTTATCGTTGAGAAGTCGGCGCGACGATATTTAAGGTGGCGTCTAAACTGCCCGCATGGAATCCCGGTTGAGTGACGAGATTCACAGCATCCGGGTTGAGGCTAGTTGAAGCGATTTCCCAGGGCGACGGCTGTGCAACCTGCAGGTGACTTGCACCGTCCTATGACAGAATCACGTAAAAGGCAATTGCTACGGCCGGATAATTTGTGTCAAGATTTGCAGCAATGACCGTCAACCAATGAAGTCAGGACTTTCATACTCATCGATCCTTCGCTCGGCGATAGTCGCAGGCCTTTTCCTTGTGGCGTGCGCCGCTCCCACATTCAGCCAGAGCAGTATACCGACCGGTTCCCCGACGCCAGACGACAAGTTAGACCTGATTGAAGATGAGATGCGCGTCAAGCGGCAGATAAGCCAGGCCCAAAAGGAACACAAAGAAAACCTCAATCGAGCTCAGCTGCTTTCATGTCTTAGCGCGGAAGTAGGCTCAACTTTCAAACAGAAGCACCACTTGGATCGCGATGATCTCAAGAAACTGGACAAGTTGGAGAAGCTAACGAAGTCGATTCGTAGCGCTGCCGGCGGCTCCGATGACGCCAGCGAAACCAAAGACATGCCTGCGGACCTTCTGGCAACGATCACCAAAATGGAGGAGATGGCCGAGGCACTAAAAGAAGAAGTGGAAAAGACTCCTCGCCAGGTAATCTCCACCGCGGTGATCGATCAGGCTAACGTGTTACTTGAACTAATCCGCCGGGTGCGTGGGCTATCCGCCAGAACCTAACCTTGTGAGTCAACACCTGCAAAGCGTTGCGCGCCACTTCCGCTCATGCCTCATGCTTGGCCTGATTGTCAATGGATCCTTCGCCGGCTCGACATCAAACGCGCAACAGGACGACGACGTGGTTCGCGTCAATACTGAGTTAGTGATTCTCAACATCACGGTCACCAACAGCGCCGGCCAATATGTCCCTGGCCTCCGCCTTGCGGACTTCAAGATTTATGAAGATGGCCGGGAAGTTTCTCTTTCCGACATCTCCAGCTTCAGCACACATGAGTCGCCTTTCGCTTCTGTCGTTCTGCTGGATACATCCGGGAGCATGGAGATTCGCCTTTCCCTCGCCCGTTCGGCAGCAATTCGTTTTCTCGATAATCTAAGACCTGAAGATGTGGCCGCAGTCTACAAGTTTGATTCTAAGGTAGAACAAGTTCAGATGTTCTCGGGCGGACGCGATCTGGCGCCAATGGCCTTTGGCCTGCGCGCGCGCGGGATGACTACGCTTCACGACGCGATCGTTGAAGCATCGAAAGCGCTGGCCGAACGCACGGAAAGGCGAAAGGCCATAGTGATCTTGTCGGATGGCATGGACACGCAGAGCAGGGCTTCGTCAGATAAGGCTCTGGAAAGCGCGCTGGCAATTGGCGCGAGCATCTATGCCGTGGATATGTCGGCGACGGATGGCCGCGGCGGCAACCGTCAGAGTGCGATGATGCTAAAAAACTTCACCGAGAAGACCGGCGGGCGGTTTGTTGACACTCCGGGCGGACCGGCCTTGCGGGAGGCTTTCGCCAATATCGCTGACGAACTTGGACATCAATACACTGTGGCTTTTCGTCCGCTGAATCCGGCACGCGATGGTAAATGGCGCAAACTGGACGTGAAAATCGCGCGTGAAGATTTAATCGTAAGGACCCGCAAGGCATATCGGGCACCGAGGAAATAGCGGTCCGAAGTCAGAAGTCAGCGGTTGGAAAAAGGCCTAATGCCTTGCAATAAGGCCTGACTGCCGCCGTTTTAAGCTTCTAAGTTCGCGTTGTCTTATTTATCGCTTTTTCGCCGTGCCGCTCTAAGGCAAGTTCGATCAAACGGTCGAGCATCTCCGGGTAACTCAAACCCGACGCCGCCCACATTTTTGGAAAACCAGATACCTCAGTCAGACCGGGCATCGTGTTCAGTTCATTTACAATCAATTCCCTGGTGTCGCGTTTGAGGAAAAAATCGACGCGCGCCAGGCCCGCTCCGTCCACAGATTGAAACGCCTTGATGGCCATGCGTTGAATCGTCGTCGTTAAGGTCTTCGACAGAGGCGCTGGAACCACGAATTCCACGTGACCAGTCTTCGTATACTTCTCGGTGTAATCGAGGAAACCTGCCGAGTTGTCGTGAATGACATACTCGCCTGGCAGACTGGCCTCGGGCGTGTCGTTGCCCAAAACCGCGCACTCAATCTCCCGTGCATCAACCGCCTCTTCCACAATTATTTTCCGGTCAAACTGCGCAGCCAGATCTACGGCCTGCTCAAACGAAGCCCTATCGCCAGCTTTTGAAACCCCCACCGACGAGCCCAAATTCGCCGGCTTCACAAAACAGGGAAAGCCGATCTCGCGTTGGACAGTTCGAGTAACACTTGAGCGCTCGCGCTGCCAGGCGGAACGCAGGAAC
>JANMVC010000351.1:0-3123 GCA_031392315.1 Pyrinomonadaceae bacterium
GCGACGTTTGAGCCCTTGCTAACGCGCGGGCTTCCGCTTGAGCTCGCTAATGGCACCACGCGCAGATCGAAAACCAATCGCTCCGGACCGTGGGTTTCAACTTTGACGCCGCTGCGTTCGGTTCCTTTGAGCGCATCCAGAAACGCACTGTAGATTGCCGGATTGCGCGTGAGTTCGGTCAGCCGCTGCGCATCGAGCTTGCCGCGTGTGAGATTGAACAAGCGGTGTGCGGCCGTGTTTGACGCGACGACGCGCATGTCCTTGTCGACAACGAGCAAGCCTTCGCGCATCCCGTTCATGGTTGCTTCAAACAGTTTTCCGAGGGCGAAGACTTCCTGAGACGGTTGTTCATCCGCCTGGTCCGCACCTTCGCGCGCTGATTGAAATTCTATGGTTTGAGTTTGGGTTAAGAACGCTCGGGCGAGTAAGACTACGGCGCCCAGCACGAGCAGGATTCCGGCAACCGCTCGCGCCGTGAAGGATGGCAGCAGCAGGGTTACGGCGACGACAACTGCGAAGGCAAGGATCAAAGATGCATTGCGTCTAGCCATGACCATCTCAAACAGCGCCAACGGCGCGCCATGTAAAAGCCTGGGGCAACGCCCCAGGAAACTCTACGCTAACAGGATAAGCGCTGAAGGCGCGAAATAAACTTGAGTCGTACCGTTTCTAGATCCCTATCAAAAGCAGTGCACAGTCAATGTCGCGTCTTCGGCGCTTGTTAGCTTGACTACATGTGTCCTGGGGCGTTGCCCCAGGCTTTCACATTACGCGCCGTTGGCGCTCGAGCCGGGGCAGCCGGTGAAGCGGTAGCCTACGCCGACCACGGTCTCAATGCATTGACCACAGTCGCCGAGTTTTTGCCGCAGGCGGCGGATGTGTACGTCGAGCGTGCGCGCGTCGCCGTAATAGCTGTAGCCCCAGACGTGATCGAGCAGTTGCTGGCGCGTCACCACGCGGTCCGGGCTCCTGGCCAAAACAGACAGCAGGTTGAATTCCTTATTTGTGAGTTTGACTTTGGCGCCGTCGCAAACTACGCGGATGTCGTCGAAGTCGATCACCAGATGATCGTCTTCGTAAGTCTTCCCTTTCGACTCGTCAGTGCGCCGCATCACGGCGCGTACCCGCGCCAGCAGTTCACGAACCGAAAACGGCTTGGTGATGTAATCGTCAGCGCCCAGGTCCAACCCGGCGACGCGGTCCGACTCTGACGCTTTCGCAGTCAACATGATAATGGGCGTGCGGCGGGTGGCAGGCTCTCGCCTGAGCCGGCGACATAGCTCGCTGCCGCTCATCCCCGGCAACATCAAGTCCAGAATAATTAACGACGGCGGGTCCTTTTCGTTGAGTGCGGCGGCCAGCCCGGCTTCGCCGGTCAACGCGGTGATCGCCGGCAGCCCCTCGCGCTCGAAGTTGTACTTCAAGCTTTCGGAAATGTCCGGGTCATCCTCGATGATTAGAATCGGTCGTTGCATTTAGATGTCCGACAAACTCCATTTTGTCGTAGTTCGCTGGTAGTCAAGTTCGACAAACTGAAGTTTGTCGGACATTTCACTTCTTGTCGTGCTTTATAAACTCAGCTTCGGCCATGTAGACCGTCAATTCGCAGATGTCGGTAACGTAGTCGCCGATGCGCTCCAGATGTTTGGCGACGAAAAGCCAGCGCGCATCACGCGTCGCAGTGGTTGGCTCAGTCACCATCATCTCAATTAACCGATGGAAAATATGGTTATAGAGTTCGTTAATTTCGGCATCACTTTTGATAACCTCACGGGCCGCCGTTGCATCGTTCGAAGTGAAAGCGTCCAGCGCCGCGCGTAGCATCCGCAGCGCATGGTCGGCCATCTGTCGCAAGTCAACTACCGATTTCAGCTCCGGCTCGTTGTTGAGATCGATGGCCACACGCGCGATGTTGGCCGCATGGTCGGCAATGCGTTCGAGCACCGGGGCCATCTTGGCCACCGAGATCACAAATCGCAGATCGCGCGCGGCCGGTTGCCGCAAGGCAATGATATCGATGCATTGCCGATCGATTTCCACTTCCAGCTTATCGATCTGATCGTCCTGATCGAGCACCTGGCGCGCGAGTTCGCTGTCGCGATTTGTCAGCGCCTTCATCGCTCGCTCGAGCGCGGTCTCCGCTTCGCCACCCAGCAGCAAAACACGATCGCGCAGTGAATCTAATTCGTCGTCAAGTTGTCTGTGGTATTCCATAATTCATTTCCTATTGCCGATTGCCAATTTCCAATTGTGCGTGTGGTGCCCCGTTCTCTTGCTTTTCAGCATTCTTGAGAATCGGCAATCAGAAATCGGCAATTGGCAATGTCTCATCCAAACCTTCCCGTAATGTAATCTTCGGTCAGCTTCTCGACCGGGTTGGTAAACATCTTGTCAGTGGGGTTCACTTCAATCAACTTCCCCAGCCAAAAGAAGGCTGTGATGTCGGAGACGCGTGCTGCCTGCTGCATGTTGTGAGTGACGATCACAATCGTGTACTGCTTCTTCAGTTCAACAATCAACTCTTCAATTTTCGCGGTGGCCATCGGATCCAGCGCCGACGCGGGCTCGTCCATCAGGATCACGCTGGGACGAATGGCCAGGGCCCGCGCAATGCACAAACGCTGTTGCTGGCCGCCCGACAGGCCCAACGCGGATTGGTTGAGACGGTCCTTTACCTCTTCCCAAATTGCCGCGTCTTTGAGCGCCTGTTCGACCTGGCCCGCGAGTTCGCTCTTGCTCGAAGTCATGCGATTTATTCTTAAGCCGTAAGCAACGTTGTCGAAGATCGATTTGGGAAAAGGGTTTGACTTCTGAAAAACCATGCCGACTCGCAGACGAAGATCAACTACGTCTGTTTGCGGCGCATAGATGTCGGTGTTGTCGATCAGGATCGTGCCTTCCACACGCGTGCCGGGAATGATGTCGTTCATCCGATTCAGCGTACGCAGAAACGTGGACTTGCCGCAGCCCGAAGGACCAATAAAGGCCGTCACCATCCGCTCGCGAATGTCGAGGGAAATATCGAATAGCGCCTGCGATTTGCCGTAGTAGAAACTGAGGTGCTGGGCGCTGATTTTCACTGGCCGATCGACCACGTTTGTTCTCCCGGCACGGGCGGCGGCG
>JANMVC010000417.1:0-7999 GCA_031392315.1 Pyrinomonadaceae bacterium
AGGACCGGCTTCTTGTCGTAAAACTTGCTGACGCCGACCATGGAATAGATAACTTTGTTTGGTTCAGTGCTCATAGCTTATGGATTTTGGAATGTGGACTTCTGATTGTTCGGGTCAGAACCGCCTGCGTGAGCGGGCGGCAAAAGCTCATCCACAGATTACACAGATTACGCCGGGAAGGAAAAAGCAGGCACAGAAGGAGACGAGATCGTGAAGTCTATTTGCTCCGATTCATCATGGCATTGAAGAATGCCTTGTTAATTCGTTCCTTCTCATCAACCTCTTCGACCGCGTGGACAATCGAATTTAGGGACGTTGCCGCTGCTTGGAATTCTGGAGAGCTTTCAAGCGCTTCGTGTAAGGTTCCGGCTCGAATGCTTTCGCGTAGCAACCTAAGACTCTCGACGTCTTGAGCCGCCTTCAATAGAGATTTGTGAAGGATGTCGAACGGGTTCTCACCAATGGCCTTAAAAATCCCGACGGACGGATAGAGATCTTCGGCAGCTCTATTGACTTCCTTCGCGGCGGCGCGCAACTCATCCGCGAATCCTAAAATGAGGGCGTTGAACTGTCTCTCGACCGCCACGAGTTCGACAGGGTACGCTAATCTCGTGGCATACGACCACTTTTGGCTCTCAACTAACCGGTCTAGGGCACGACCGTATTGCTTTAGAGCCTCCTGCGGCGTGGAAAGGCGTCGTAAAATTGAGGAAAGCCGGACCAGACCTTTCCAAGGGGTTTCTTCTACTGTTGCCTCCAATAAGGCCGGCGAAGCATCTGCGACTTCAAGTTGCTTGTCGGCGCTCTCCTCCAGCAACAACTTGATATTTGAGACGCTCAGTCGCTCTAGCTGGTGATTGAGGGCTTCAACAATTCGTTCATAGGAATCCAGCGTATCAGCCGTGATGGTCTGAAATTTTTGAAACTGTTCTGGGACCTGAACGTCGCCATCCAGCAGAACGGGGATAATGTAGATGTCGTCTACAAGCTTCTCAGCGTGCTTATCAAGCGCTAGTTTCAACTCCCTTTGGACATAGCCTCTTTTGTCATAGGAATTCCTGGATACGAACGCAAGGACGAAAGTTGCTTTATCTAAAGCTCTCCTAATTTCATAGTCCCAGTTTTGGCCAGGTTTAAGCTTCTTACAGTCCATCCAAACGTCAAATCCTCGCGTTTGAAGGTAAGCGAAGAATGGCAACACACGTGCCTGATCAGGGTGTGCATAACTGAAGAAAATTGAGGCAACTGAACTATCGAGTGTGACTTGAGACATTCCAATTCCCCTGCCGCTGTAATTGAGATCAGTCGATGGAACTCCGGTACGAGTTCGTCTTCGTACGTCTCGATCAGGACTCCCACAATCTCCATGTTCGGAATCCGGCCGGATGATAGACATTAGCCAACTGATAAGAATCGCAAATCGTGAATGAGAAGGATAAGAGTTGGGGGCAACGGCAAAGCGCGATTAGGCGGCTTCTTCATCAAGCCTCTGGCGCAACCACTGATTCACGAGAGTCTCGACTTTCACGCCGCGCTTGTTCGCTTGTTTTTCTATCTCAGTCAGCAATTCGAGTTGAACGGGGACTGTGCTAATAACTTCAAATTCGGCATCCGGTGCTTCGGTGTCAAACTCCGTGAAGTCGTGACTATCCCAGAACTCGCCAACCTTCTCGTCTGAGTCGGTTTTGGAAGTACTGCTCAATCTATTTTCTTCCATAGGCTTTGCGTTCCTTGTCGCTCATGTCCCGAGCGCTAATGATGACGGCGGTCGTGCGGGCCGGTTTGTAAACGAAAAAGACGGAGAGATATCTGCCGCCAAGCGTCTGACCAAATGCCGCATAAACGTCTTCGCCAACCGTATGACCCTTTTCAGCGAAACGAATGCGAGGGCGGCTAAGTAAAATCTGTCTTGCATCGCGGAGGGTGACATGATGTTTCGATTCGAGTTTAGCTTCAGTCTGTTCAGAGCAAACGATATTTTCGATTCGCACTCCACTGATTCCTCAGGCGCGAACGCCGCAGTCAAAGACCAAGCCCAACCTGGGCCGGTTCTTCACCCTTGCTACCTTTCTCGTTTCTCCTTTGAGACATCTCGGCGAGCTTCAGTAAAGAGAGTGTCCAGTTCTTCGTCAGAGATTCCGCTTCGTTCCACTGCTTCGCGAACGGGCGCGAGAATCTCGTCGAGGGTGCGTTCGCGATTCAGCTCTTTTTCGACAAGTTTCTCCACATAACCCTTAACATCGCAGCCCTCGGCCCGAGCGCGCTTTTCGAGAAGCGATTCAACTTCTGGTTCAAGTTCCAGTGTTACTGTCATAGTTAGACTCCGTGTTACGAAAAGCGTGATCCTGAAGGGGATAATACGCCTTTCCCGAGGGTGCGGGCTACCCCCGTAGAGAGCCTTTAGCCGTTACGTCGATTAGGAGTACAGAGCCCTTGCTTACGCGCGGGCTTCTGCTTGGCTGTCCGCGTCAGTCGATCCGAAGCGTTCCGCGTTTCTGGCCTTGGCTTTTGCTGCTTCAACTTCGCGATCGCGGGGCGGGGAATTCGTCACCAGCGACGCGAGCAGTTCGTGTGCGGCTTGCGCCACCTGTTCCACCGCGTGGTTGAACGCGGCTTCGTTTGTCTTTGAAGGCTTGTTGAAGCCGCTGAGTTTGCGAACGAACTGTAGCGAGGAGGCGCGAATCTCTTCGTCAGTTGCCGGCGGTTTGAAGTTGTGCAGGGTTTTAATATTTCGACACATGGTATTTATCTCGCAATTCATCGACGTGTTGTCCGAGGCCGTTCACAACACAGGATATATCGAGACTGCAAACTTGAGAAACTCCAGGCCACGAAGAAGACAGAACTGAGCATTGTGTCATTGCGTCGCTGACGCGACGCCGCAGACTCCATTTGAGACCCAGCCTTGAAGAGTCTGTCGGAAAAGACCGTCTGCAACTCAGGTGTATAGAGTACAAGCTTTAGCTTGCGCGTTTGGGCGGCGGCAACCTAGAGGTTGTACTCTATACGCCTGTATGTAAGCTGAGGGGCGTTGAGTTATGTTTAGTTTTGCGAAAGTGACAGCGCGAGCACCTCTCGGAGCTTGCGGGCAAACCCTTCCGCAGTAAAAGGCTTTTGCAGGTACGCTGTTTCTTCCGTGGACACGCCGTGGTGAATGATGGCGTCGTCGGTATAACCAGACATGAAGAGAACGCGCATCTTAGGTCGCGTCAATGCCAACGCCTGGGCCAGCTCCGGCCCACCCATAACGGGCATCACTACGTCAGTGACCATCAAATCGATAAGACCCTGGTGCCGCCGGGATACTTCCAAAGCTTCACTTCCGTGGCTGGCCAGGAGCACCTGATAACCATTCAAGGTGAGAATCTCATGCGCCACCTGCCGCACTGATTCTTCGTCTTCAACCAGCAGGACGGTTTCAGTCCCTCGATAATCCACCTTCACAGCAACGGCCTCGTCAAAGTCCGCCTCCTGTTCGAGGCAAGGCAGGTAGACCTTGAAAGTGGTGCCTTTGCCTGGTTCGCTGTAAACCCAGATGGTGCCACCTGACTGGTTCACAATTCCGTAAACGGTCGAAAGCCCGAGACCGGTTCCTTTGTCTTTTTCCTTAGTCGTAAAGAACGGCTCAAATATCCTGGCCTTGACTTCCTGGTTCATGCCGACGCCAGTGTCGCTAACTGCGAGCATTACGTAGAGTCCGGGATAGACGGCACGGTGCGTTTGTGCGTAGTGTTTATCGAGCATGACGTTGGCGGTCTCGATGGTTAGCTTTCCGCCTTTCGGCATCGCATCGCGAGCATTTACGACGAGGTTTAGGAGAACCTGTTCGATCTGGCCGGGATCGGCTTTCACGACGGCTAGACCAGGATCAAAATTGGTGCGCATCTCAATGTCTTCACCGATGAGGCGTTTCAACATCTTGTCCATGTCGCCCACCACAGTATTCATGTCCAGCAGCTTCGGCTGGAGCACTTGCTTGCGACTGAAAGCCAGCAGTTGCCTGGTGAGTGCGGCAGCCCGGTGGGCAGCTTTATTGATTTGCTCAATTTTTAGTTGCGCTTCCTCATTAAGCGCCGCAGATTTACGCGTCAGCAACAAGTCTGAATAGCCGATGATCACGGCCAGCAGGTTGTTGAAATCATGAGCTACGCCACCGGCAAGTTGGCCCACCGCTTCCATCTTTTGTGACTGGCGAAGCTGTTCTTCTTTCTCGTACAAGGCGGCTTCGGCTTCCTTGCGCTCAACCAAATTGCGGGAATTGATCACGATTCCTTTGATATTTGGATCCTCCAGCAGATTGGTCATGACTGCTTCAACGTCAAGGTAGTGCCCTTCTTTGTGGCGCAGGCGTAGCTCGATTTGCCCGCGCATTCCCGGTTTGCCGCATAAACGTGCAACCAGCCCTATCACTTCGGCGCGGTCCTCAAGATGCACAAACCCTGTGAGGTTGCGACCCATCAGCTCGGCAACGCTGTATCCGAAAACGCGCTCCAAGGACGGGCTTTCGTAAACGACTCGACCGTTGGATTCAATGATGCTGATCACGTCAGAAGATTCTTCCACCAGCGAACCGAAGCGCGCTTCGGTGGCCCGCATGGCCCGCTCGGACAACAGCTCGGAGTTTTCACGCAGCGCAATCACCTGGCGGACAACTACCATCCCGGTGATGACGAAGGCGCCGAGAATCAACCAAATGATGGGTCCGTCATTCCCGCCATGATAGGTGTGATCGTAGCCAACCACGAGTAACAGACTGTACGCCAGACCTACTGCAACATAAGGCAGCCAGGGAAATGGCGAGGTGTGTGTGGTGGGCGGCGTGACCGAAGGAATCAAACGTTTCGCCCGCCACGATTGGATTTGGCCGCTTAACGCCATCAGGAAAAAGCTGAACGCATAAAAGCAATCCGGCCAGTTTCCACCCTCATAGTTGCTCTGGAGTGTGAGATAGGAGTAGCCGAAATCGGCGACCGCATCCAGCAAGATGGCGAGCATGAGGATGATGAGAGGGCCACGCAAAGTGCGTCCGAGGCGTCGCAGCAGCAGCGCCACCACGCCAAAGAGCAATACCGCGTTACCTAACGGGAAAGACACGGCCACAACGGTTTCCAGCGAACTAGTATGTTCGGCAAACGCGACGGGTCGTAGAATCAAATACCAAATGACCATGGAGGCGCCGACCATCACCGTGCCGGCATCGAGGGCAAACGTCAGGCGTGACCTGCCCGAGCGGGCCAGTGGGTATGTCAACAAGCCAACCAGTGCGATAGGGTAATAGGCAAGGTAAATTGGATCGGCCCAGGTAACGGACATGTCGCCGCCCGAGAACGTTTCGTAGTAGAACCAGGTAACGTTGGCGGCAAAATAGACGAAGAAAGCAAGCGCGAGAATCGTCCACGCGCGACGCGTCTTGATATCCAGCGCTGGCTGGCGCGATGCTCGAAAGGCGAGAATGGTCATGCCCAGGCTGACCAGCGGCTGGACCAGATCGGTAATCAGAGTCTTGCGCTCATCGCTCGCATCGCTGAACAACAGCCAGGGCACGTACAAGCTTACGAGTAGACCCAGCGCGATAGTCAGCACTCCGCCCCAGTCTCGCAACCAAAGGGTGAGATAGTCGAAAGCCAACTTGAAGGGCTGGTTATTTTGTTGAGGTGTTTTCATGGTTTACCTGACGGAGGAACAATCGGATTGGCTAGAAAGTGAAGCCATAGTAGATTCCCAGCGCGTTGTTGCCTCTGCCTTGATTGCCAACGTTGTAGCCGAGGTAAAGCGAACTCCTGGGGGTGAGAGTGATACCAATGCCCGCCGCCAGGTAGCCGAGATCATTGTTGCCGCTGGTCCAGTCGGTTACGAAGGTGAGACGGCGATTTATCGGCTGTTCGTAACCAATTAGCGCACCGTGTTTGCTTATTTTTTGATCGGTACGAACTGCAAGAGCATAGCCGCCTCCACTTATGCGAGGGCCAAAGTCGCCGGAAAGCTTCTTGCTGGCAACCGCATATAAAAAGCCGCTGGTGGCGCCGGCGCTGCGGTGAGAAATAGGCATTGAAATGAGTACACCTGCCGCCGCTGACAAGCCTTTTCCTTCATCGTTATAAAACTGCCACTTGAAATTCGGCTCAACCACGACGGGTTCTGGAGAGTCAGCGCTCCTCGTGTAATAGATATTGATTCCGGCTTCAGTTTTCTTCCTTAACCCATAAACGATTCGGCCGCCATAGAGTTGGTAGCCGCCTTTTTCATAGGAGGAGAGATGGGTGACGAAGTCAGCTTCCATATAGGTTCGTTGCGCTGCGACAACGTCAGTCGAAGGAGTATTGAAGACGGTGGATTGACCCTTTGCTGTGACCGTCGAAAGGAGGAGGATCCCGCAGAAGAGTAGAGGAGTGAGAACTGCTGATTCGGTAATGCGCATTGATTTTCCTCGTGGCTGAAAGAGTCGGTTTGCGACGATGTTGGTTTGAGACTAAGCGTCGATTGCGGGCAGTGCTTGGTGGACAATGGCTACACTTGTGGGCATTAAGCTGGTGCAGATCGACCCAAATCGGCAAGGCTAAACGTATTTAGGCTCCCGTTTGCAGTATTGGCACTTGCTATGCCGTGAGCGTTATGAGGTCTGTATAACCTGCTAGAGACTTACAAGCCTACGGGCTTAACCTTGACAACTTCATTCCTGGCGCACTAGATTTCGCGCGCATGCTATCTGATGTTCGCGTGGGCCAAGCGCCAAAGGAGATTGATATGAGAGACATTTCTGCAGGTCGGAAGCGTGTCACCGGGTTCGGCTTAGTAATCCTTACTCTTGTGATCGTCGTGAGCGGGTGTCAGGGCCCGCCGGGCCCTCAAGGTCCGCCGGGACCGGCAGGCTCGGGCGGTGGACCACCTTACGTTTGGATCTGTACCCCGGCGCATTTTCCAATGGGCGCTGGAAGTCCCAGATCCGACCTTTACGTTTTTAACTCCAGCGGCGCGACAGCTAACGTCGCAATCAATATTCTGGATCGAAGTGGAAACAACTTGACTGGTGTGCCCATTCCCGGGTCAAACCCAGTGACAAACTATCCTGGTGAGGCCGGGGCCGCCACCGTTGCGGTGGCGTCGGGCCATACGAGACAACTCAATTGGGTTATGCCGGCGACCAGCGGCGGGCCGGGCCTCGATGGGATCACAAACGTGGCGTTTACTGTCAGGGTGACTTCGGATCAGCCTGTGGTGGCGGGTTCAAACTTCCAGTTTGGCGGCAACATGCCAAACCAATGTAACCTCGCGCCGAAGTAAAAAAGACCTAAAGGAAAAGACGATCCACGAAATTCACGAATTAACACGAACTAGCTATTGGTGTTATTTAGTGACGTTTAGTGGATCGTTCTTCCTTCTTTCGTACAGTGCGGCACCGTGTGAGCTGTGGATTGGTTGCGAAGATCAAGGTAGGAACATGAGGATTCGGAATTGCTCAAACAACATACATCCAACCGTTTTCCCGCGTCGAAGTTCAACACACGTTCTGTCAACCTCAGGAATTGCCACGCTCGAGCGCATAACGCTGCGAGCTCTCGATGAGTTCTTGAAGAGGGTTCTAGCAGTCCAAGTCTCAAGTATTCCCCAGCACAGTAAGCACCAGCACAACGATTAGCAGCATGAATATGATAGCCGCTACGAAGAGCGCAATCTTCAAGGCGCTGTAGGGCCGATCACCCTGTATCTCGCCTGTGCGGCCGTTGACCACGATTTGATAGACCTTGCTGTTGAAACGATAGGCGCCGGCATACACGGGCAACAGCAGATGCTTGAAGGTGACGCCTGAATAGTGTGTGGAGACATTGTGTATTCGCTGCTCGTCGCCGCCGATATCCGCACGTACGTCGCTTTGAATCACATTTGCCGTTATCAGTTTCACGCGTTCGAAACCCTGCGCCAGATCCACTTGATAGCGCTGCGCCTTGAAGCCCGAGAGAAACGCCGGATCGTAAGGCTTCAACTCCGCGAGGTCCCAGGG
>JANMVC010000468.1:0-2070 GCA_031392315.1 Pyrinomonadaceae bacterium
CTGGGCCGCGCGGAAGAGCCGGTGAAAAGTTCAGCGTTCACTGCGCACACTGCGAATGCATTCGACGGGACGGCACTCCCCGACGGAACAGCCTCGCGTGCTGCTGGGGCAACCTTGAACGCTGTCAGGCCGGCGCGCGCCGCGAGTTTCGTCGCATACGACGTAGCCGCGGCACGCGTCGAGCCGCATCTTGTGGCCATCACGCAACCACGTTCCGCTTATTGCGAACAGTTTCGCTCGCTGCGCACGCGGATTCTGCAAGCGGGCGAACGTGAGCAGATGCGCACGTTTGTGATCACCAGCGCCGGAATGGGCGAAGGAAAAACATTGACCGCGCTAAATCTCGCCTGGCTGTTGGCCCAGACGGAAGGCGTGCGCTGCCTGCTCATCGATAGCGACTTGCGCCAGCCCTGCGCGACCGAATACCTGGCGATTGACGCGCCGCGTGGTCTGTCGGAAGTGCTGGGCGGAGAAATGAACTTGCAGGAAGCAATCGTGCGTTTGGATCCAGCGGGGCTTTATCTCTTGCCGGGCGGTCAGCCGCGCGACGATGTGGCCGAGTTGCTTTCCGGTCCAACTTACGCCGGCGTCATCGCCCAGGCCCGCCGCATGTTTGATTTCGTGATCATCGATGCGCCGCCGTTGGGAATTTTTACTGACGCCAACGTGCTGATTAACCGTGCTGATGGCGCCTTGATGGTTGTCCGCGCCGGCAAGACGCGCTATGCGGCTGTCGACCGCCTGCTGGAGACGCTGCCGCGCGAGCGCATGCTGGGCGTGGTGTTGAATCGAGCAGACGAGGGGCTGGAATCAAATTCTTATAACTATCAGCAGCGCTACTACCGCCGACCGCAGGAGAGTCTGCCCGAGGACGAGGTGTTGGAGCTGGCAGGTGAAATTGACGAAGTGGACGAGGAGGTAGCAATCGCAAGTTGAGAGCTTCGCGCGCAAATACACGGACCACCCTACTGCTTCTCGCCGAAGCTGCAGTTGTTTTCGGCGCGATCATAGGAGCGGTGTATTTGCGGCTGGGGATCGAGGATGGCCACGACGAACTCCTGGTGCGCCAGGGAATTCTCAAAGCTGCACTCGCGACTGCTTTTTGTCTTGCTGCTTTTTACCTCTTCGACCTTTACGACTTTGTTGTGATGCACGACCGGCGAGAGCTGGTGCTGCGACTGATTCAAGCGTTGGGTCTGGCGTGGATTGCGCTGGCCTTCGCCTTCTATGCATTTCCCCAGTTGATGTTGGGACGCGGAATTACGCTAATCGCGCTGCCGCTGGCGCTGACGCTGATGGTTGGCTGGCGCGTTTCGATTCATTGGTTGCTGGGCCATCCCGACTTCGGCGAGAAAATATTGATTGTTGGATCGGGAGAATTGGCCGTCGAAGTCGCGCGCGAGATGCTCAACCGTCCAGACGCCGGATATCGGATTGCCGGTTTTGTGGGCACCGACCCGCAGATGCTGGGAAAGAGTTTGATAAATCCGCGGATGATTGGTTTGACCTCGGAACTGCATGAAGTCGTCCGTCGCGAGAACATCGATCGAATCATTGTTGCCATGGGTGAACGCCGCGGGCAGTTGCCGACGGCTGAACTTTTGCAGTTGAGTTTGACTGGCAAAGTAAATATCGAAGAAGGCGCGTCTTTTTATGAGCGCGTGACGGGGCGCGTTTCGCTCAGCATGATTCGTCCTTCGTGGTTGATCTTTTCCAGTCGCGGTAGGCAGACGCGGATTTCCGGAATCGCACGCAACATCGTGCATCGCATCGTTGCATTGCTTGGCGGCTTGCTGTCGCTGCCGATAGCTCTGGTCACCGCCGTACTCATCAAGCTCGAATCGCAGGGCGGGGTTTTCTACAAACAGGAGCGCGTGGGAAAAAACGGCGTTCCATTCACAGTGATGAAGTTTCGTTCGATGAGGGCTGACGCAGAGAAGGCAGGGCCGGTTTGGGCCAGCCAGGACGACGACCGCACCACCCGCGTGGGCCGCTTTATTCGCAAAACACGCATTGATGAGATTCCGCAGTTTTGGAACATCCTCCGCGGCGAGATGGATTTTGTGGGAC
>JANMVC010000479.1:0-2312 GCA_031392315.1 Pyrinomonadaceae bacterium
CCGGGCTAAAGCCTCGGTGTGAATAAGATTCCTACCTACGCAGCCTCATCGAACGGATGCGCCTTCTCGGTGTTGGTTTCTCCGCTGGCTTGATTTCCGGAGTCTCACCAGGTTCCGCTGGCGGCCGCGTCGGCATCGCGTCTTTTGCAAAACGCGGCAGCAATTCATCGCGCATTGCCACCGCATACACCGCCGTCGCCACCACCACCGCGGCCTTCTTCACGTCGTCTTCGAGAATGCGTTCGTAAGTGTCGAGGTTGGTGTGCCAGGTGTGCGTGCCGTATTCGATTGGATCCTGGCCCAGGCCGATGCCCGGCAAGCCCGCTTGATTAAACGAGGTGCTGTCAGTGCCGCCAGTGCGCCGGCTCCTGGTAACGATTGCGCCGACCACGCCATCTTCCCTAAACGGCTTCAGAATCTCGCGCAGAATCTTGCCCGCTTCAGGAGGACCAAACACAGAAGCGCCGCGAATTCTTCCCGTACCCGAATCAATATTGAAATAGCCGCCAAACTTCTCATAACCCGGCTTGGGAGTTTCAAACATGCCGAAATGCTCTTTCACGTAAGCCTGCGAACCCAGCAGTCCCTGCTCCTCTCCACTCCAAAGTGCAACGCGCACTGTGCGTCGCGGCTTGAGATCCAACGCTTTCAGAATGCGCGCGGCCTCCATCATGATCGCGCAGCCAATGGCGTTGTCTGTGGCGCCGGTGGCCGCATGCCATGAATCGAGATGTCCGCCTAACATGATTACTTCGTCGGCCTTGTCGGTACCGGGGATCTCCGCAATCGTGTTGTAGGAAGTTTTGCCTTCCGGATAGACGCGGTTGACGATATTGAATTCCAGGACGACCTCGCTCTTGTCCGCCATGATGCGGGTGATGCGGCCAAAGTCTTCGTTGCGCATTACGACAGTGGGCACAGCTTTGTTGAGATCAAACGTGCGGTTGTTGAAGGCGCGTATCTGTCCGTGGTCGCGGCCGGCATCATTGACGCGCACCAGCGCGCCATTGGTTTTGAGAAACTGGCTGAGCTGCCCTTCAATCTTCCGCGCCGTCAGGATCTTTGGATCTGGCGTCGGCGTAGGTGACGGAGAGGGCGAAGGCTTCGCATCCGGATCAAAACGCTGCTCCGCCTGCTTGTCGTCCAAACGCTTGGCCGGCGGCGTCAGGTTAAGCTTCACCGCTTCATGTTTTCCCACCATCACGATGCGACCACGCACCTTCCGCTTCTTCTTTTCGAAGGCGGCGGTGAGCTGTTCCTGCGTCGGCTTTTCCGGCAACACGAGTTGATAGGTAGCTGCTCGCACGGCGCCGCGCGTACTCGGCGTCCACGCCAGCACCTCGCAGACGAGCGAATCTTTCACGGGAGCGATGATGTGCGCCGTCAAGCGTTCGTTGAGCCAACCTGGATGGCCGAAGTTCCAGGGTTCGAGATGCCCATTCTGCAGTCCCCATTCGTGCATCTGTTTGATGGCCCACTCGGCCGCGCGCTTGTGATTGGGTGTGCCGGTGAGGCGCGGCCCATAGACGTCTGAGAGCATGTGCACGGTCTTCATGATCTGCGAACGGTCCATGCCTTCCTTGCGTATCCGCGCGCGAAGATCGTCATCAAGTTTGGCCGTTTGCGCGAAGATGGGCAGCGACAGCAAAGTTAGAATTAGCGACA
Organism: Pyrinomonadaceae bacterium; assembly: GCA_031392315.1. GTDB lineage: Bacteria > Acidobacteriota > Blastocatellia > Pyrinomonadales > Pyrinomonadaceae > PSRF01. The sequence continues at coordinate 1,666 of JANMVC010000479.1, forward strand.
AAGCGAGGGCGCGTCGGATTAGCATCACGTTCTCCATCTGGTCGTTCAGCTTGTTTGCGTGTTCGGGATTATAAGCGCGAATTGCTCTGATGTAGTAAACTGCTATTCATAGAATCAAAGTTTTCGGGGGAGCCGCACGGCGGCTGAGAGTCCCGCGCCGTTTGAGATTGCTGATTGCGGCATCAAGAAGACATCATCTTCCCGTCCGCAATCCGAATTCCGCAATCCGAAATCGGGAGACCCTTGGAACCTGATACGGTTAACACCGTCGAAGGGAGAAACGCATGCCGCAACCGTTCCATCCCTTGCCAGGTGTGGGACGGTTTTTGTTTTGTACGCCGAAGGCGTTGCATAACATTAGCCCAGGGTAAGCGCGTAGTGCGTCACCCTGGGATCGAGCATCATTTCTGATCCCAGAGCCCGCGAAGCGGGCGACAGACATCCGAACCAGCACCGACAGTGACGGTGCATTCCGAAGGAGTTCTGATGAGCGCCGCAATCAAACCAACAGCGAACGAATCAACTACAAACGATAATACTCTCCCCAATTCGCGTCGCATCTATATCGATGGCGCACAACCCGGCGTGCGCGTTCCCTTTCGCGAGATTTCGCAAAACCAAACGCGCAACTTCGACAGCTCGCTGGA